>JALWKG010000359.1 GCA_027081565.1 Helicobacteraceae bacterium | reverse complement strand
GTTGAGTTGACTGAAGAAGGTGGAAATACTTTTATACATCCGCAGTATGGCCAAGTGACAACACCGGCAAGTGTGTCAGTACCATTGCCCGGAACACTAACTCTTGCCACTGATGTCGATGTGACAGAAAGTACAAATATTGAATTAACATATGAGAGGACATTCTGGTCTTCATATGAAGAGATCAATATTCAAATTCCTGCTGCAGGAGTACTCCCAGGAATGCCAGATGCCAAAAATTGGGTAGACACTAATACTGTCCGTTTGGGTCTGACTCAAGGTGTTGGTGAGACATTGGATATTATGGTAGGTGTGGCATATGATGAGACTCCAGTCCCTGTTGAAACACTTGGCTTTGAACTTTCGGATAGTGACGCTGTTATTGCCTCTGTTGGCGTACGTTGGGCTGTAAATGAGAAAGTAGATATAGGTGCCGCGGTGCTGTATGATGCAAAATCTGACAGAACAATTGAAGTATCGGACAACAATACTAAGGGAATCAACGGTACATTCTCTGGTTCGAGTGCCGTGCTTGCAAGTTTTGGTCTAGGTTACAAGTTCTAAAAATAATTTCTAAGCTGCCCTCTTTTTTTGGAAGGGGGAGGGTCTAACAAAACTATTATCGGATTTGGTCCATCTTTCAAAACTCTAGCCCTTCTCAGCACTAGAGAGGAACTAATAATCAAAATGCCCTTTACTTCCACCTCTTTTTTAACTACAATAATCACTTATAAAACAAGGAAGTACGATGTCTATTAACTACCCTTATCAAAATTTTTATGACATGCTTGAGACGGCAGCACGCTCTAAGCCTAACAAAACGGTTATATTTATAGATGATGAAAAAGTGAGTTATAAAGCATTTTTACAAAAGGTAGATGCTTTTGCGCGGTTTTTAGAGATAGCGGATGTTAGTGTTGGTGATCGTGTAGGTATGATAGCACCGAACTCTGAAGCATTTGTAGTCAGTGTTTATGCCATTACTAAGATCGGTGCGGTGGTTGTTCCTATAAACAACATGTTAAAAGCTAATGAGTATGAGTATATTTTAAATGATGCTGAAGTGAAACTTCTTATTACCTCGAAACAGTATATGAAAGAGGTAGGTAAACTTAGAGAGAACACGTTGGTAGATAAGGTGGTATGGCTCGATGAGGCACCTGTTTTAAACAGTCATAACATTGTGTTTGACGAGGTGTTGGAGACACATCAGCATGGTGAAGAACGTAAGGCACTTTCTAAACTAGATGACATGGCCATTATATTTTACACTTCTGGGACTACGGGTAATCCTAAGGGCGCGATGATGAGTTACAGAAACCTTTTTCACAACATAATCACAGGTTCAGAGCGTTTTAATGTCACCTCTAAAGACCGCTTTATAGTCTACTTACCAATGTTCCATGCCTTTACCTTTACCGTGATGTTAATGATCCCTTTTTACAACAAAAGCTCTTTTGTCATCATTCCAAAACTCTTGCCCTTTAGTAACATCATCAAGCAGACCTTGCTAAAACGTGTCACTGTCTTTTTAGGGGTTCCTGATGTTTACAACGCCCTCATAAAAGCGAAACTGCCTTGGTACTTTATGTGGTTTAACAAGATCAGAGTCTTTATCTCCGGGGCATCTGCTCTGAGTGAAGAGACCTTGAACAAGTTCAACGAGAAGTTTAGCCGTGCGACAATGCTTGAGGGTTATGGACTGAGTGAGTGTTCTCCTGTCGTCTCTGTCAATCCTATGGACATACAAAAACCGATGTCTATTGGACCTGCCTTGAGAGGTTGTGAAGTGAAGATCGTTGATGATGAGATGGTTGAAGTCCCTTTAGGCCAGGTTGGTGAGTTGATCGTCAAGGGTGACAATGTCATGATGGGCTATTTGAACAGACCCGAGTCGACTGAAGAGACTATTATCAACGGGTGGTTGCGTACCGGGGACCTGGGTAAGATGGACAGTGATGGTTACATTTACATTGTAGACCGTATGAAAGACCTTATTATCTCTAAAGGGATCAACATCTACCCCCGCCAGATCGAAGAGGAGTTGATGAAGTTGGCGTATATTAAACAAGGCGCTGTTATTGGGATCAAGGATCCTCACAGTGGAGAGGTACCGGTAGCTTATGTGGAACTTGATGAGGAGGCAGACCAAACTGAAGTGACACCAAACAAGATCAAAAAGGATCTTAAAGCTGTTTTGGCAAACTTCAAAGTGCCTAAAAATGTAGTCATTGTGGATGAACTGCCTAAAACGGCTACGGGTAAAGTACTTAAACGTAAAATAAAAGAGATGCATTTGGACGCATAAGTCTATTTGAAAGAGTCTCGTCTACTCTTTTTTCTTTTAAGTTAGAAAACCTAACCAACTCCTCACATAAAATAGACTAATATACATTTACAAAACATATAGAGGTATATTTGAAATATTTAATCAATTTTTTAGAAGCGAAAGATGTGACCAAGTCAGAGGTCTATACCCAACTTAAATGTACTGAGGATGAGGCAAAGGTGTTACAACTGTTGTCTCAAAAGTACATCGCGGGTAATGAAGACATGTTGGTGGTCGATATCTTGCAGACCCTTTTTGGTGAAAAAGATTACACCTACATTCAACATCTTGGACTGATAAAGTCGCTGCTAGAGTTGGGTTGGGTCATACAGCACAGCTTTACGCCACTCAAGATCAACGATATCACAGAACTGGAACTTTTAAACACGGCAGTAGCTTTGACCACATCTTTTTTACGTCTGTTGCAAGAGGGCGCTTTCGAGCTAGAACTTCCAGACATCAAACCCTATGAAGATCATCTTGAGTACTTGCAAGATCAATTTTTCCGTATAGAACTCTACCAAAAGATGAGTACCATTCGTCAAAATGTTCATGAACACTCTTTAGGCATCAACCGTATTCGCTCCAAGTTGGAGTTGCTGGAAAAACGCATAGAAGAACGTGTTGCTGTTACGACCAAAGATGTAGTTTTGGAGAAATTTTTTAAACAGAAGAAGTTGGATGCCAAAGAGCAAGTGATCTTTCTTGCACTGCTTAAAGAGGAGTACAATGCAGGAGATGCTTCTCTTCGTGAGATGAATGCATTGATAGATCTTATCTCTTTAGATGAGTATGACCGTATTAAAAACCGTTCATTGTTAGAAGATGGTTCTACCCTGTTGACAGGAGAGATCATTGATTATGAGGAGATGCTTAACCCATTTGGCGGGATCTCTCGTGCTTTCTATCTTGTAGATGAGGTGGTGCAGTCTATTATGCACCCTCAAAAAAAGAAAAAAGTCCATAAACTTAAAATGGATATGGCCATTAAAGATCAAGACATCTTCGAACTTATAGATCCAGACCATGATCTTACAGATGTTGTTTTAAACCCAAAAACAGAGGAGACCTTGCAAAACCTGATGCGTCAGATGGATAAAGAGGTCATGGCACGTTTGGTTGAGTGGGGTATTAAAAAGAAAAAAGGTGCCTTGGATGCACGGATCATCTTTTATGGTCCTCCTGGTACGGGTAAGACGATGACCTCTTACTCTCTAGCGAAGTCTCTTAAGCGTCAGGTACTTGCTTTTGACTGTTCTAAAATACTTTCGATGTATGTGGGAGAGAGTGAAAAAAATGTACGTAAGATCTTTGACACGTTTAAAGAACTGAGTTCTAAGACTAAGACAGAACCTATTTTACTGCTTAATGAAGCAGACCAGTTTTTAAGCTCTCGTTCCAGCGGGCCTGGTGGTGGTGCGGAGCAGATGCACAACCAGATGCAAAATATTTTTCTTGAACAGATCGAGCAGTTTGAGGGTATCTTGATCGCAACGACCAATTTACTAGAAAATATTGATGCTGCATTTTCTCGCCGTTTTAACTACAAAATAGAGTTTAAACGTCCTAACAAAGCACAGCGTCAACGTTTATGGAAGATGATGTTGCCTGAAAATGCACCTTATGCAGATGATTTTAATATTGAAGCGTTAACGAAGTATGACTTGAGTGGCGGTCAGATCAACCTTATTGTCAAAAACTGTGCTTACGCGGTGGCTACGCAAGAAGAGCCTCTCTTTACTATGGCTATTTTTGAGCAGGAGATCGAGAAGGAGAAAAAAGGAAACTTCGATAGTGAAGGGAAGTCTATGGGCTTTCTTTCCTAAGTTACCCTTTGCGTCATTTTGAACTAAACTCAGAACCTACCCATTTTCCTCCGTCACTCCGGACTTGATCCGGAGTCTACTCCTTACTGTTTTTTAATCTTAAACTTTCTTAGCCTTTGAACCTTTATCGTCCTACCCCTTTCTTTTTTTGACTCAGCAAAAAGAGAAACAAAAAAACTGCCTCTAGCGGGCTTTACCCAAGGGTATTTCCTTTGGTCACAATGTCGGTAGCTACCGACTACCTTCACTCCATGTTCTTTTTAACTAAAAATATCAAACTCGCGTTGCTCAAACAGTGATATTTTCTTAACGTTAAAAAGAACATTCCGTTCAGCCTTGCAGATGCTAGAGAAAAAGAGCAAGCGGTGACGCATTGATTAATGTGAAAGCTCCTCGCTTTCATCCCTATTCCAACAAATTCTCAGTACTAACAACTGGAGTCGTAGTAATATAAAGAACGATGTAGTAACTACTTTAGATTGAAAGTTACTTCGTCATAACAACAGCGTCTCTCTCTTTTTCTTGAAAACTATCTCTCTGACGCGACAGAGAGAAAAAGTTCAGGGTGCCACAATTTAAACTATAAAGGTAGTTACTAAACAAGAAAGAGCTTATTAAAAAATCACCAAGTCAAAATGAGTTAATAATTACAATAAAGAATCAAAACACTTAAACTTGAGAAGAATTCTTCATTGTTACCAAACTAAACACCTCTAAAATCATAGCATTTTTACTTGTAACAGTTAGTAGCACACCCCTATGATTTCAAAACAGAAGAAAAGTAGCTTTAAAGCTCTTTAGGCTATATTACACTTAACTGTTTTTTCTATAGAAAACATAGCGTTGAAAAGCCCTATTTATAGGTGTTTTTAGATGTTTATAAACAAAAAAAAAGGTTAACTGTATGGAACATGTAAGTACTACAAGCCCTTATCTTGGGGTGTTCATACTCTTCGTAGTTACATTTGGTGCATTTTATGCAACCACAGTGGCTGCACGTTGGGCGAGTCGCGCTCTAGCACGTAAGGACACTGAAAAGCTGAAACTCTCGATCTACGAATGTGGACCGGAAGTCACAAAACAGCCAAACCGTATCTCGACACAGTTCTACCTGTTCGCACTACTGTTTCTACTGTTTGATGTAGAAGTTGTCTTTATGTTCCCATGGGCAATCGACTTCAAACTACTAGGCTGGTTTGGTTTTGCTGAGATGCTTATGTTCATCTTGCTACTAGCGATCGGTTTTATCTACGCATGGAAAAAAGGAGCCCTTGAATGGCACAACATCAAGTAAATTATTCACAAGACAATGGTCTTCCAGTTGCTTTGACAACAATAGACAAGGTTGTTAACTGGGGACGTTCGAACTCACTATGGGCTTTGACTTATGGTCTGGCATGTTGTGGTATCGAGATGATGGCTTCGGGTGCATCCCGTTATGACTTCGACCGTTATGGAACGATCTTCCGTTCTTCTCCACGTCAGTCTGAGTTGATGATCGTTGCCGGTACATTGACCAAGAAGCACGCTGAGTTCATCAAGCGTCTTTATGACCAGATGGCAGAGCCTCGTTGGGTTATCTCAATGGGTTCATGTGCAAATACTGGTGGTATGTTTAATACATATGCAACAGTGCAGGGTGTTGATCGTGTTATCCCGGTTGACCTTTATCTTCCAGGTTGTGCACCACGTCCGGAGACACTTCAGTATGCAGTTATGATGCTACAAAAGAAGATCCGTAAAGAAAAAGCGGGCAACGCACAACGTCCTAAGAGGTTATTATAATGAGAGCCTATAAGCCAAAAGATGATGTACAGAAAAAGTCGTATTACACAGACCGTTACTGGGTAGCACCAATGGTGCCAAAGTCAAAAGTCGAAGACGATGCTGTTTTCGCTGCTGATCTTGAAGCGATCAAGGCAAAGTTTGAAGTAAGCGATGCTTATATTCAAGTTGAGCAGATGGTTGTCTACATCAAAGCTGAAGACAACTTAGGTGTCTTGAAGTTAATGAAAGAGGAGTTGGGTTATACACAACTCTCGGAGATGTCAGCTATCGACTGGATCGCCAAGCAGGGCCAGTTCGAGATCTTCTATCAGATGCTCTCAATGGGCAAGCGCAAGCGTATCCGTGTGAAATTTTTCATCGACCAAAAACAGGCGATAGAGAGTGTTAATCCACTTTTCCGTTCTGCTGACTGGGCTGAACGTGAGATGTTTGACATGTTTGGTGTGATCGTAAACAACCACCCTTATATGAAACGTATCTTGATGCCAGACGATTGGGAAGGTCATCCATTATTAAAGACTTATCCTTTACAAGGTGATGAGTTTGCTGCATGGTACGAAGTTGATCGTATCTACGGTAAAGAGGCACGTGACATCATTGGGCCTGAGATCCGTGAAAGCGCTAGAGTAGACCGTTATGACACGGAACGTTTCTCTCGTCTTGGCTTCGAGGTACCTATGGGTGCTGAGCCTAAGGCTAAAGATGCAGAAGAGACACCACTTGCTTATCAAGAAGAGGGCGGTGTCTTTATGATTGACAAATTTGAAGATGACAAAACTGAGATTATCTCAGACAGAAAGAGATAGGGGCGAAGATGCAACAACCAAATAGATTACGTCCGTTTTTTGAGAATATTACCTTTGATCGAGAAGATAATGAGATGATCGTTAACTTCGGACCGCAGCACCCTTCGGCGCACGGTCAGTTACGTCTTATCCTTCACCTGCAACAAGAGCAGATCGTGAAAGCACACCCGGATGTCGGTTACCTTCACCGTGGTATGGAGAAGATGGGCGAGAACATGATCTACAATGAATTCATGCCGACTACAGACCGTATGGACTACATCGCGTCAAGCTCTAACAACTATGGTTTTGCCTTAGCTGTTGAGAAGCTTATAGACGTCACTGTCCCACGTCGTGCTCAAGTCATCCGTATGATGCTTTTAGAGATCAACCGTCTTATCTCTCACCTTTTCTGGTTAGCAACAACTGCGCTGGACATCGGTGCGATGACCGTTTTCCTTTACGCTTTCCGTGAGCGTGAGTACCTTATGGATATCATCGAAGATTACTGTGGTGCGCGTTTGACACATGCAGCGATCCGTATCGGTGGTGTACCTTTGGACATTCCAGACAACTTTATCCCGGATCTTAAAGATTTCCTTGACAAGTTGCCAGCGAATATCAAAGATTATGAAGACCTTCTTGACACCAATCGTATTTGGTTGATGAGAATGGAAAATGTTGGTATTATCTCTGAAGAGATGGCACTTTCATGGGGCTGTTCAGGTCCAATGCTACGTGCTTCCAATGTTGCTTGGGACATTCGTAAAGAAGAGCCATATGAGCTTTATGACGAAGTAGAGTTTGAAGTTCCTTACTCTGACAAGTGTGATAACTACGCACGTTACAAGATCTACATGCAAGAGATGCGTGAGTCTGCTAAGATCCTTTATCAGACAATCGACATGTATGCTGAGACTGTAAAGAACAATGAGACTGAATTGATGGCACATGCACCACAATACATCTCTGCACCAAAGCTTGAATTAATGACGCAAAACTACTCATTAATGCAACACTTTGTACTTGTAACACAAGGTATGCGTCCACCAGTTGGTGAAGTTTATGTTGCTACTGAGTCACCAAAAGGTGAACTAGGTTTCTACATAAATTCACAAGGTGGTCCATACCCATACCGTCTAAAACTTCGTGCACCATCGTTTTGGCACACAGGTATTTTGACAGACCTACTTCCGGGTCATTATATTCCGGATGTTGTTTCAATCATCGGTACGACTAACATCGTATTCGGTGAAGTTGATCGTTAAGGAGAGCAGATGAAACGTTATGATTTACGCCATCTTAAAGATGAGTTTGAGCCAAGAATGAAAGAGATTTTGGTAGACAAACATCCTGCTGGAGAGGTCGCTATATTTCTTTTTGAAATTGGTGATTTTACCGCGATTCAACGTAGTGCTGACCTCGTAAAAGAGTGTGGGCTTGAGTTAGCTAACTCATTGAAATTCAATGAAGCTGACTGGACGATCGTCGTCAAAAAATAAGGGTATATACCTATGAGTAAAGTCTTTTTTTCGACCTGGCGTGGTGAGTCTATCAACAACATTGATAAGGCTGACGATGCATGGGAAGAATCAGCATATAATCTGCCTGAGCAGTACAACGAGCATAGCTCATCAAAAGCCTTTATAGGTTGGGATGGTGTTGCGCTTTTTGACTCAGAAGTAGATGTCGTTCGCCTGGCAACGGAGTACGCAGCACAGTATCAGGTCTATTCTGAAGCATGTGGCCGTTGTGCACCGGGACGCTGGGGTGGGCGCATATTGTATGACCTGATGGATAAGATCGCACGTGGCGAAGGGACAATGCAAGATATGGATCACCTCAAAGAGGTCTCCCGTACCATGCAGAGTACTTCAAAATGTGAGATTGGTAAGACCGTACCAACACCACTACTTGACCTTATGGAGCATTTTGAAGCTGATTTTGTGCGTTGTATTGATGAACAAAAACCTTCAAAGCACTACGCTGAATCTGTTAGCTACATCGCTAAGGTGACAGCACCATGTACAGATGCTTGTCCGGCTCATGTAGATATTCCAGGTTATATAGAAGGTGTTCGTGACCTTCGTTTCGATGACTCTTTAACTGCAACACGTCAGACGATGCCACTTGCACATACCTGTGGTCGTGTATGCCCACATCCATGTGAAGATGCGTGTCGTCGTACAAACCTTGATGAGCCTATTTCAATTATGGCACTGAAACGTTTGGGCGCAGATTACGAAACAGACCATGGCTTTGGTTTTTTCCACCCTGCAGAGAAAAAACCAGATACAGGTAAAAAAGTGGCTATCGTTGGTTCTGGTCCTGCTGGTCTTACGGCAGCATACTACCTTGCCTTGGACGGGATCCACTGTGATGTTTACGAAGCACTGCCTGTTCTTGGTGGTGAAGTCGCTGTTGGTGTACCTGAATATCGCATGCCGATCGACAAATACAACCAAGATATCGAAGCTGTTCGTGACTTAGGTGTTAATTTCATCGTTAATACACCCGTGACTGCTGAGATGATGCGTCAGTTTGAGACAGACTATGACGCGACTATGGTTGCTGCTGGAACCCGTCTTTCCAAGAAAGTACGTTGTGGTAATGAACGTCCAGAGGTTCAAGGTTACTGGGGTGCTATTGACTTCCTTGATCGTGTAAACCTTTATGAAAAGTATGACATCAAGATACCAAAAGAGGTTCAAGAAGAGAACCTTTTAACTACAGACTATGTAGACCTTACGGGTAAAACTGTTGTTTGTGTTGGTGGTGGATTTACCTCTATGGACGTTGTACGTTGTTCAATTCGTGCGGGCGCAGAAAAGGTCTATATGATCTATCGTCGTGATGAAAAGACGATCATTCGTAATACAACCTATGAAGAGTACCATGAAGCAGTCGAAGAGGGTGTTGAATTTCTGTTCCACTCTGCTGTTGAAGAGATGGTGGATGAAAATGATGTACTTAAGACACTTAAGATCAACAAGTTTGAACTGGTTCCTGATCCAAATGGTGGCCGTGCGCAACTGGTAAAGATCGAGGGTGCTGACTATAACATCGACGCTGATTACCTTATTCCTGCGGTATCTCAGAGTGCTGACTTTGCTTTGTTACCAGAAGAGTGGGAACTTGAGATGACCTCTTGGGGAACGCTGTTGACAAACGGTAAAGATTACATGACATCACGTC
>JALWKG010000358.1 GCA_027081565.1 Helicobacteraceae bacterium | reverse complement strand
ATGCCCGTTTGGTTAAAACACCTTGGGTCTATGGTTCTGTTGAAGCGTTTAACGGGCAGGTCTGCTTTTTTGATGAGGCCTCATTTGAAGATGTCTTCAAGATCACGCAAAAGACACCTGCCGGTATTGCTGCGCCTATTGTCATGCATATTGCGTCATTACAGGCCAACTTGGCATTACGTTATTTAGCTGGACTGACAGTCAAAAAAGACTATCTCTACTACCTCTTTTTTAATGATAATGGAGAGCTGATAACACAGAAGTTTGGATTGCCAAAAAGCTAAGCAGTGTATAATTTGCTATAATCTTTTTAAATTCGATCTATATTAAAGAGACAACGATGCGTATACTGTTTTTATCACTGTTCCTGCTGTTTAGCACACTCCATGCTGATTTTATAGAAGATTATATACAACAAGAGATCATTATAGACCGTCAGACCAATCTGGATGACAGTAATATGACAGATATGTCATCACGTCTCAGTACCGGTAATAAAAACTTCATACTGTTCTTTTTGGAATATGTAGGTGAAGAGAAAAAAGAGCATATTGATGCTTATGATCCTTATCATAGAGAATTATTCAAGCTTAACCGTCAGATACAGACTAACGAATATCTGGGAAATGATAAAGCTGTATTGCGCGACAAGCTCAAAGTTGCCTCGATCAAACTTAAGCAAAATATGCGTGAAACACTTTACCAAACGGTTAAAGCTGCCCAAGATAGCAGTTATAGCGTATTTGAGAAGAAGCTTGAACAAATCATCATAGATCGATATAAGCAGATCCAAAATCTTGATCTACGACCTTACAATGCGATTAAACAAGAAAATGACCCTTCTGCACTTTCACAAAGCATATTGGAGAATCTTAAAGTATATATGGCGCTTCAGGATCTTAACAATGATCTGAGTGCTGCACTGTTTGAAAATTCGCATAAGATCTATAAGATCATAGTCCTCTCACAATACGGAATTCTCTCTTTGAGTATAAAGATCGAAGGAAGCAGTGTTGGTAAAAAAATTACACAGTACCTTGAACCTTTGTATCTCAGCAGTAGTAAAGTCGTTTATATTTTGATTATTATGGTCATGATCTTTATGATCCGTTTTATAACAGCTGTGGCAGTACGGAAAATTTCTGGTTGGATCAGTGGGAAAGAAGATGATGCAAAATATATTTTGAATACGGTTGACAAACCGTTTACATTGCTTTTGATCACTATCGGTACGGAACTGATATTTATGATTTATTCTGAACTGAGTGATGTGCAGTGGGTGTTTACAACTTTCAAGATAATGTATATTTTACTGAGTGTTTTTTTACTATATCGATTGGGCAATGCTATTGCCATAGTAAAAATAGAACAGATCAACTTAAACAAACATGTTCGTAATGAGGTGGTTAACCTTAGTCTGAAATTGATGAATATTTTACTGGTCTTGATTACACTTGTCTGGGTCCTTAAAATTATGGGTGTTAATCTTACGGCACTGCTTTCGGGTCTTGGTCTGGGTGGTGTAGCGGTAGCTTTTGCGGCTAAAGATACCATTGCAAACTTTTTTGGTTCTGTTTCCATTTTGTTGAGCGATCTGTTTGAGCAGGGTGACTGGATCACGGTGGACAACATGGAAGGTCATGTGGTGGAGATCGGGCTTCGTGCGACGACCATCCGTACTTTCGACAATGCCCTGATCGCCATTCCAAACTTCAAGCTTGCAGACAACGGTATTAAGAACTGGAGCCGCCGCCTGATGGGACGCCGGATCAAGATGATCATTGGTGTGACCTATGAATCCGATATGGATGATATTAAAAGAGCACTCTCTCAGATAAAGACAATGATACAAGAGCACCCTGACTTAATGAGTGAAAAAACACAGTTTATGAGCAATGATCGTCTCTTGAAACTGGTATCCAAAGAAGATCTCAAGGGGATCAAACGTACTGTTATGGTCAACCTGGATAACTTCAGCAGTTCAAGTATTGATATTATGATCTACTGTTTCAGCCGTTCGGTTGTCTGGGCAGAGTGGTATGAAGTCAAAGAAGATGTGATGTTTAAAGTAGCGCAGATCCTAAAAGAGAACAACCTGGAGTTTGCGTACCCTACTATGATGATCCATCAAGCACAGTTAGAAAGCAAGTCTGTACCAGAGGATGACGGCCTATAAAACCTCGATACGTCCACGATGAAGTTTGACAATCCCGTTGTGTTCAAACTCTTTTAAGAGACGACTGATCACCTCTCTGGATGTCCCTAAGTGTGAGGCAAGCTTTTCGTGAGTGAT
>JALWKG010000357.1 GCA_027081565.1 Helicobacteraceae bacterium | reverse complement strand
TGTGTTACGGACCCGGGAGCTGAGCTGATGCTCTCGGAGTACATGGTCTGGATGGAGTCGATGATGATGAACTCATAGTCACGCTCTCCAAGCTCTAACATGACCTGTTCGAGCTTTATCTCGCTGAGAAGGTAAAGGTTCTTTTCTGCTGCGTTTAGACGGTCTGCCCGCAGCTTTATCTGTCCTTCTGACTCTTCTCCCGTAACATAGAGGGTGTTTTTACCAGACTTGGCGATGTTGGCGCCAACCTTGAGAAGAAGGGTAGACTTACCAACTCCCGGACTTCCTCCAATAAGTGTCAAAGACCCAGGAACAACACCACCTCCTAAGACCATATTAAGTTCAGCGTCGTTACTGGAAAAGCGTGTCACTTCTGTCTGTGTGACATCTTGTATAGCCCTTGCTTTACTTCTGCCTTTAGGTGAAGATGTAGAAGTGAGTTTGATGACTTCTTGCTGTTGTTCGTTAAGTTCGACAAGAGAGTCCCATGCCCCACAGTTAGTACACTTACCCATCCATTTTGGTGTGGTCAGTCCACAGTGTTGACATTCAAACAGTATCTTTTTCTTGGCCATAGTCATATCTTCATAGTAGTTTTATAGTCATGATTGTAGCAGAGGGGATTGAAAGATAGAAAAAATTAGGCAAACCGTAAACATCTTAGAGAAAGATGTTTAGGGTATGCTTTAAGACTCTGAGAGAATCTTGTGTGAAAATGCCAACTCTTTTTTAGCCAGGATCTGTTTTACAGGCCATAACATCTTCCACGTCATGAGGTAGGCTCCTTTTGGAGTAAGGCTTCTTTGATTATCTTGCACATTTGCTTGAACATACCCTTTTTCTATGAGTTCGTCTTGTTCTTTGTTTAGAAGTTCAGAGACTTTTTTGAACTCTTTTCCGGGTTCAAGACAGACAGCTGTTTTAGAAGAGAGATAAGTTTGTGCTATATGTTCTGCAGCTTGGATAAGTGGTGCTACCTCGGTGATCTCAGGAAAGCGGAAAGTTACTTTGTGAGAAGATTTAGGATAGGCTCCGGCTATTGGTGCGTTGAGCACATCCAACATTGTATCGTCGTCATAAAGCTGCCCTATCTCAAAAGAGAGTACGGTAGGAACGTTTGGGTTGCTTATCTGTGTGAGGAGTATGGAGAACTTTTTTTCGTCATGCACAAAAAGACTAAAGCGTGTTTGCGTCTCTTGTTGGTTAAATACAGAAGAGGCAACATAGCGAAAATCGTTAGACTTGATCTCATCAAAAAGTGACTGAAAGGCTGGATCAGTCTCTGAAAAAAATGTTTCCTCATCCATAGGTTCAAGGTCGTAACGCGCTGGAAGTTTGTTTTGAGCTAAGATCAGCAGAGGCATGAGGCCGTACATGACAAAAAAGATCCCGCCTGCGATGTAGAGTAGGTAGTCTAACACTGTTTATTCCTTTTGGATTATATTTTATGATGTAATGTAGCATTAATTGATTGTAGTTATGCTATTTTTATGTTTTATATTTTATAGGTGAGATCGTTTGGTGACAATGACAACTGTTATAGGAGACCTCTATCACCCAGTTAGAAGTAGATCTATATATCCCTTGTCTCTATGTGAAGCTCTTGATCAATGTTCTTTTAAATGGTGCTAACTTGTATTTATAGTGCTTGGACAAACCAGGTAAAAGTAGCTTGACATGTTAAGAGATCATTAACATCTTTTATTTCAACGTTGATTTGCAGTGAACCTCTGCCTTTTTTCTCAAACTGTGATCTGAACTTTTCTATGGCTTCTTCGTCTGCTGATGAAAAAGCTATGATCTTCTCTTGAGCAGGCTTTTTGTACTTTATCTGCGCATCTCTAAGTACCGGTACAACCTTGCCTTCAAGCTCGGGAAAGAGACTTTGAAGGTGAAGACCACTCTGCGTCTCTGCTAATGTAAACTGAGCACTTGCATGTATCGTTTTAATATGGTTCAACACATCTTCTTTGAAATCTAACGATAGCGCAGTGTTCTCTTCTTCAATGCCTATATATTTTACAAATGGTATGTCCGTTGCTTTCAATTTTATAGTCCTTTAATTAATGTTTCTCAACTTTCGCACATAAATTCCAGTAAAACTTTTAACTAAAACATATCTACAAAACCCCATAAATAGGCACTTTAAAGTATAATTTCATTACTACAATCAATCATATTTAGGTGTATTTATGGGACTTGACAATTATATTGAAAGCGCGGTAAGTGGCTTATTAAAGAATCCACTTCTTGAGGTATTACGTGATATAAAGATCACCAGGATATTAAAGCA
>JALWKG010000356.1 GCA_027081565.1 Helicobacteraceae bacterium | reverse complement strand
ACAAAGGGGTGACGGTAGACTTTACCAACACCATCATTATCTTGACGTCCAACATTGCAAGTGACAAGATCATGATGATGCAGGGCGATCCTGAGCTTGAAAATGTGGTTATGGCAGAGTTGAAAAGCAAGTTTAAGCCAGAGTTCTTGAACCGCTTGGATGACACGGTAATTTTTAATCCACTTGGAGAGAATGAGATCGAAGGTATTGTGGAGATCTTCTTCCAAGAGATCGCTAAGAAGGTGATAGAGCGTGACATTACTATAACTATGAGTGACGCGGCAAGAACATTGATCGCACAGGCAGGGTTTGATCCTGTCTATGGTGCCCGTCCACTGAAGCGTGCACTCTATGAGATCATAGAAGACCGTTTGGCTGACCTGATCTTAAGTGGTGAAGTCCAAGAAGGTAACACCGTGACCTTCGATGCACAAAACGACGAGATCACTGTAGCTATTAGCTAATGATCTCTAATGAGTCTACAGTCACTTCTTTTTGAAGATGTGACCATAGCAGGTAGGGTGACAACTGTATCAATACCTTATGTTACCCTACAAGATCAGCATGTCCATCTTTGTTGATGTCATGTTGTCAAAATTTTTCTTCTTTAGTAATGTTGCTGTAAGTGACTTATATGCTACCTGTACCAAATTCAATAATATCTTATTATGCATCAACATCAACCAAGAGCTTATCAGTGTATCTGGTATAGACATTGGAGTAGTTACTTCCTGCGGTAATATGTTTAAATTTTACAGAGTTGACGAAAATACTTAAGCTGTGGTGAATGTTGTACCCTAGGCACACCTTTTTATACTTTACAGTAGACCTTTGAGATCTTAGGTTTTTAGAGGTGCCCTTAGGGCTGATTGCGGTTATAAGGTGTTGTATGAGGGGAAAGCCACCTTTAAAAAGGTAGTGGCTGTAAGGTGTTATTTGAGGTTGGCACGTTTATAACGCATATATTCACGAATATCTACGCGGGCTTCACGTTGGTGAACAGCATCTGATCTTTGCTTTTGCAAGGCAGCAAGATAGGTACTGTTCTTAATCTCAGTATAGTGCTGAGAAGGGGCTTCGTTCTCGTTAGCTAAAGTGTTAATTGTAAGTAGTAAAGAGAGTGAGATGAATAGTTTCATATTAATTCCTGTTTGTTTTTGCGGAATTATACATGGCTAATATTTATTTAACCTTAGAGTTATTAGAAAAAGTTATTATAAAGGGTAAGGGCTCCTTCAGACGTTTAACTTAGTAAAGTATAATAGGGGCATGAAAAAAATTATAACTATATGGCTCCTTTTATCTGTAACACTTTTTGCTTGTACTGGGGACTGTCTTACCTGTCATCCGGCACTTAAACCCACCATCTTAACGGACACACGACATAAACCTATGTTGACCTGTATTAACTGTCACAGTGCAGACCCTAACTCTATGGCGGAGTGTGGAAATGACTGTTTTGCCTGTCATCCTATGGAAAAGATCAACAACGGTGTTAAAGAACATGAGGTGATCCAGGGGTGTAAAGATTGTCATATCAAGATGAAACAGGAGTTACTGGACATCACCAATGCGCATGATCAGTCCAAAGTCTCTGAGCCTCTGCGAGATTTTCTTTTAGAGTAAGTACTTTTTTATATATTTCTATTACAGTTTTAGATAGAATTTCGCACAAACTGTAAGGAGAGACAATGATCGTAGATAAAGCCTGTAACAACCAAGAGTGTATGAAAAAAGATCTGTGTGCACGTAATGCTGCCTATCAAAATGGAGATAAAAACTTCAAGACCTTTGGTGGAAACCCTCAAAAAGGGTGTGGAAAGTTTATTCAAAAATAGAAATACTCTACATTTTTTATAAAACTTAACCACGCTTTAAGTAAGAATTTCATATTATTGCGAGCTAAAAATAATATAAGGATATGACTTATGAAAAGAACATACCAACCCCACAGTACACCACGTAAACGTACTCACGGTTTCCGCGCTCGTATGGCTACTAAAAACGGTCGTCGCGTACTTAACCGTCGTCGTGCAAAAGGTAGAAAATCTCTAACTGTGTAAACAGTTTTACGATTCTCAAAAAAAATGGCGAATTTCAATTCGTCTATAGAAGAGGCAAGAGCCAGCATTCGCGTTCTCTTGTACTCTTCTATCTCCCTAAAAAGGGAGTCAACACCTATGGCTTTACTGCCAGCAAAAAAGTGGGTAATGCGGTTGTTCGCAGTCGATCTAAGCGTCGAATGCGTGCCATCTTCAGAGAGCAGTGCCCCCATCTCAAAGATGGTACCTACATTCTGGTCG
>JALWKG010000355.1:235-2304 GCA_027081565.1 Helicobacteraceae bacterium | reverse complement strand
GCCTTTATCTTATCTATGTTTATTCTCGGTCTGAACATCATCGGCCGTTTGGTTCTACTAACGAAAAAAGGCAAATAATGGCAACTATCTGTAAGGTAAGCGAAGAGAAAGCGCTCGAGATCAAAAAATTTCAATTTACGTATGCAAGTGCAGACGAACCCAGTCTTAAAGAGATCAGCATGCCGATCGCTAAAAACTCGGTCACAGCACTCATCGGTCCCTCGGGTTGTGGTAAGTCAACACTACTGCGCTCTATCAACCGTATGCACGACCTCTACCCGGGTAACAAGTATGAGGGTGAGATCATCTATAATGGTCGTAATATCCTAAATCCGAAAGAAGACCTTATAAATCTGCGTATTAACATCGGTATGATCTTTCAAAAGCCTACGGCTTTTCCTATGAGTATCATGGAAAATGTTGCTTACGGTCTGAAACTTCAGGGTATTAAAAACAAAACGGAGATCAAAGACCGTGTTGAAAAAGCTTTGACAGATGCCGCTATTTGGAAAGAGGTCAAAGACCGTCTCAAACATGATGCTAACGGTCTCTCCGGTGGTCAGCAGCAGCGTCTGTGTATCGCCCGTGCTATTGCCGTCGAGCCTGAGATCTTGCTTTTTGATGAGCCGACTTCTGCACTGGACCCTATCTCTACTCAGGGTATTGAGGAGCTGGTAACAGAACTTAAAGAGAAGGTCTCCATCGTCATCGTTACGCATAACATGCAACAAGCGGCGCGTGTGAGTGACTATACAGGTTTTATGTATCTTGGTGAGCTCATTGAGCTTGGTAAGACGGAAGAGCTCTTTGTCACACCTGCAGAGAAGTTAACAGAAGAGTACATCACTGGTAAGTTTGGTTGATCTTTTATCTGTTGGCTTATTTGCTATAAGATCGGCGAAGAGTACATTTTAAACTTTTTGCCTTTTTTAAATGATCTTGTCTGATCAATTTCCTTTTCATCTCTTCGTTACAAAAATAGTCTACTCAGATATATCAATATATATCTATAAAACCAAGAAAACCATCTTGCTAGTATGGGCCTGCTTTATGAAAAATCTCTCTGCCTTTAGTGCAGAAATAGCCATTTTGCATTATAATAGTTATATATACTCTATATAGGACAGTTCATGTAAGCTGTTGGCAATGTCTATAGTCAGGTCTTTGTTGCTTGTCTTTAAAAGATAGAGATTATTTCCAAGTGCTTTTTCAAGAGTGAGTTCAAAGGTATCCAAAAGTGATGGAAGATAGTGTGCATCTTTTAGTTTTATGATCAAAGTGTCAGTGACACCAAAAAGATAGCCTTTGGTATTTTGATAATAGTTTATATTAGGATGTTGTTTGGATGCTGGGTGCAATTCTGTTTTATGGTTGTTTTTATAGTAATAATTATCATGAGCATATCCATAAGAGAGAAGAAAAATAAAAACAATTAAACCTTTTATCATCGACTTCCTTTTTATTGTCAATGATACATCAACTCGGTTAAGAAGAGCCCTAAAATTTCTGGTGACATTGTTGCCTTTTGATAATTCTACTGCAAAAATTAAGTTAATCTTTATATTAAAATCCTTTCTTAGCACTTTTTAGGTATAATCGCGAAAATTAAAAATCTGCTTATATCAGGCTTTTTGTAGAGACTCTTTTGAGTGACTATGAAAAGTCTAATCACAAGACAGAAAACATGCAAGGAATTAAGATGCAAAAAATTAGAAACATCGCTGTAATCGCACACGTTGACCACGGTAAAACAACACTAGTAGACGGCCTGCTTCAGCAGTCAGGTACATTTGGAGATCACGAAGCACACGACGAGCGTGCTATGGATTCAAACGACATCGAAAAAGAGCGTGGAATCACGATTCTTTCTAAAAACACTGCTATTCGTTATGATGGTTACAAGATTAATATCATTGACACTCCGGGTCACGCGGACTTCGGCGGTGAAGTTGAGCGTGTACTTAAGATGGTTGATGGGGCTTTGATCCTTGTTGATGCTTACGAAGGTGTTATGCCACAGACTAAGTTTGTTGTTAAAAAAATGCTTGCAATGGGAATCACACCTATCG
>JALWKG010000355.1:0-225 GCA_027081565.1 Helicobacteraceae bacterium | reverse complement strand
AATCTATCATCAATGATGTTCCAGAGCCTCAAGGTGATAAAGAGAACTCTGCACAAGCACAGGTCTTTACACTAGACTATGACAACTATGTTGGTAAAATCGGTATTGCTCGTATCTTTAATGGTCAGATCTCTAAGGGAGACTCAGTTCTTCTTGCAAAAGCAGA
Organism: Helicobacteraceae bacterium; assembly: GCA_027081565.1. GTDB lineage: Bacteria > Campylobacterota > Campylobacteria > Campylobacterales > Sulfurimonadaceae > Sulfonitrofixus. Next base: position 59 of record JALWKG010000355.1, on the reverse strand, counting down.
TGGCGAACTTGTAAAAGGTAAGATCTCTAAGCTTATCGGTTTCCTTGGTCTTCAGCGTA
>JALWKG010000354.1 GCA_027081565.1 Helicobacteraceae bacterium | reverse complement strand
GGGAAGTATAGTGACCTACATTAAGGCCATTTTGTAAAAGGGCATGGGCTAAAAAACGCCCTGTAGTCCCTTTACCGTTGGTACCTACTACATGGATGACCTTAAGGGTGGGAAAATAGCTTTTGATACTCTCAAAAGTTTTTGGCATCCGCTCAAGATCGATCTCATCATAGTAGAGGGGTTTGGCGTCTAAAAACGCGAGAAGAGAGGGGCTCACCCTTCTCGAGACCCTTCAGCAGCGACTTGAGCCACAAAACTGTCCAGCGCTTTTGCTGCAGAGTTGGCAATGGCCTCAAATCGTTGTTGATCAGTGATAATAGCATTGGGGTTGATGGTAAAGTCAAAGTTACCTTTGGCACGGTAGAACTTGGTAAAGTGATCTTTAGTCCGTTTGATCCCAAGATTAATGGTGGTACGGTAGGAGATAATATAACCATTACTATCATATTGCAGTGGTGAAAAACCTACACTTTTAAGCTCGATCGCCAAATGGGTCTTGGCCGCTTTAGAGTGACGTAGATTGGTTTGAAAACGGCGGATCACTGCTTGGTCGAGTGCATCTTTCAGCAGTACAGTATTTTCAGGATCGGTCATGGAGATGATGATCTCGGTAGAGACCGTCTCCCCTACTACCTTGCGCGCCTCTTTGGAACTTGGCTGGTAGCCACAACCCGAAAATAGCGTTAAGAGTAAAGCGTTAAGCGTTAAGGTAAAGATAAAACTCTTGAATGCTTTGGCGCTGTGAAAGTTCATCTTATCCCTTGACCACGATATTTACAAGTTTATTAGGAACAACGATCTCTTTGACCACCTCTTTACCCTCAAGCCATTTGGCAAGAGCCTCTTTGGCGGTAGCGATGATCTCCTCTTTTGGTGCTGATGGAGAGATCTCGATCTCTGCACGGCGTTTACCGTTGACTGCAACACCTAATGTGACCGTGTCTACAGTAAAGACCTCCTCTTTCACCTCATTTTTGACCAGGTTATTACGCTCGAAAAGTGTCGTTGAGACTTCCCATGCGACATGAGGAACGATTGGCTCCAAGATCGCGGCCAAGATCCAGTATCCTTCTGTCCAGACATCTTCGTTTTTCTGTTCATTAAGAGCGTTCATCGCCTCCATCACACCTGCGATCATGGTGTTGAAAGTGTAGCGCTCTTCAAAGACTTCGTTGGCACGTTGTAGCGCCTCATAGACTTTTTTACGTGCTAACTTCTCCTCTTTACTCAGTGAAGCATGGTCTATCTCTGGAAGTGTTGCAGTTGCTTTGGCATTGGCACTACGCTCAGAAAAACGCTTCAAGAAACGATACGCCCCTTCCACCGCACTGTCATTCCACTCCAACTCTTGTGTTGGTGGCGCAGCAAAGAGAATAAAAAGACGGGCAGTGTCTGCACCATATTTTTCTATCAATGCATCAGGATCCACCGTGTTGCCCTTAGACTTACTCATCTTGGCACCATCTTTAAGTACCATCCCCTGCGTCAACAGTTTGTCAAATGGCTCTTCGATGTCAAGGTAACCAAGGTCGCGCATCACTTTAGTGAAGAAACGGCTGTAGAGCAGGTGTAAAATAGCATGTTCAATCCCACCAATATAGTGGTCTACATTCATCCAGTACTTCAACTCTTCTTTGTCAAAAGCCTTCTCTTGCTGGATCTTTGGACTGGCGGTGTAACGTAAAAAATACCATGAAGACTGTACAAAAGTGTCCATAGTGTCTGTTTCACGTACTGCATCTTTACCACATTGAGGACATTTACAATGTTTCCATGTAGCATGATGTTCCAGTGGATTACCCTCACCTGTGATCTCTGCATCATCTGGCAATGTGACAGGAAGGTTCTCTTTTTTCTCAGTCACCAGACCACAATCTTCACAGTGTATAAACGGTATCGGTGCACCCCAATAGCGCTGACGACTAATACCCCAATCTTTCAAGCGGTAATTGGTCACTTTTTTACCCAGTTTTTCTGCTTCGAAGTGCTCAATTATCGCAGCACGTGCCTCTACTGAATTCATCTCACTGAAAACACCTGAGTTAAACAACATACCCGCATCGGTCATCGCACGACCTTCGACGATCCCCTCGCTCTCAGAAGCGATCACTGATGTGATCTCAAGGTCATATTTTGTAGCAAACTCATAGTCTCTGTCATCGTGGGCAGGAACTGCCATAACAGCACCCGAACCATAATCCATTAAAACAAAGTTGGCCACCCATACCGGGATTGGCTTTTGGGTCAGAGGATGGATCACATTGATACCAAGTGGCGCACCATGTTTGTTTTTTTGACGATCAATAGAAC
>JALWKG010000353.1 GCA_027081565.1 Helicobacteraceae bacterium | reverse complement strand
TTGCCCTTGATCTTATCTACCAGACCCTTACGCTCTACCATGATCCCGCCTATAGCCAGACCTTGTCCTGTTGTATATTTACTTGCAGAGTGTACGATAATGTCGACACCATACTTAAAGGGTTGACAAAGTGCTGGTGTCGCCACCGTGTTGTCTACCACGGTCAAAATATCATGTCTGTTCGCGATGGCAGTGATCGCTGAGATATTAGCCACATCGATACTAGGGTTGGTCAAAGTCTCAAAAAAGACTACCTTGGTCTTCTCATCGATCAGCGCTTCTGCCTCTTGAGGATTTTGAACATTGAAATAACGCGCTTCGATCCCAAAACGTTTAAGCGAGTGAGAGAAAAGTGTTAAAGAGCCCCCATAAAGTTGTGAGGCACAGACGATGTTGTCACCTGCTTCAGCGGCATTGGCAATGGCATAGAAGATAGCTGACATACCACTTGCTGTTGCAAGTGCTGCTTCTCCACCTTCTAAGGCTGCAAAACGCTTCTCGAAGACATCCGTAGTCGGGTTGTTCAGACGGGTATAGATGTTACCCAACTCTTTGAGTGCAAAAAGGTTGGCAGCATGTTCAACATCACGAAACTCGTATGCTGTTGACATATAGATGGGCACAGCCATAGTTGACTGAGAATCTTTCTCGTACCCTGCGTGTAACGCTTCTGTTTGAAAATGCATATTTATCCTTTTGTATGAGACTTATAAAGAGGTACCAAAGTACCTTTTTATAAATTCACTTTTTATATATGACAACTGTGTCCGCTAAAAGATCATGCAATGCACGTTTTTCTTTGTGAAAAGCGACCATAAAAAATCCGAGACCCAGAGGAATACTCGAAGCAATATAGCCAATATAACGAATAATCGCTTGTTTATTCGTCATCTCAGCCAGACTTTCAGCATCAACAACATGAATGCCTAAAAGACGTTTACCCGGCGTAGCACCCGACCATCTCTTCCAAAACACAATGGTGATCACTGCGATAAGCAGCTCTAAAACAGGTTCCCATTTTCCACTGATGCGAGGTATATGTTGTAAAGCCAAGAGGGTGTTGCCCTGCTCTGCTTCTCGAACACTTGTGGAAAAATCTGAAAAATCCAACAATGCCCCACCACTGATAAAGTAGACAAAAAGTCCCAAAGGCGCAACAAAAAGGATCATGTCGATCCATGTCGCTATAAAACGACTCCAAAAGCCAGCATAATGAACAGTTAATTTTGGGTTGTTAGACTTTTTTTCCATTCTTATCCATCGCATATATTCTTGAAATCGAAACTAAATTATGCCTTTATCGATGCTGTATACAGATCTAAAAAGGCAAGCAGTTGGCTTTTTTAACGATCTTTTCTAGACTAAACGTGGTAGTTAGGTGCCTCAGCAGTGATCTGTACATCATGAACATGAGACTCTTTAAGACCAGCAGACGTGATCTCTACAAACTCCGCTTTTTCGTGGAATACTGAAATACTTTCAGAACCACAGTAACCCATAGAAGCGCGAAGACCACCCATCATCTGATGAATAATACCTGCGATCGGACCACGGAAAGGAACACGACCTTCGATCCCTTCTGGAACCAGCTTGTCTGCCGCAGTTCCTTCTTGGAAATAACGGTCATTGGAACCTTTTTGCATTGCACCAATACTACCCATACCACGGTATGACTTATACTGACGACCCTGGAAATTAATAAGATCTCCCGGAGACTCTTCAGTACCTGCAAGAAGTGAACCTGCCATAATAGCGCTCGCTCCAACAGCAAGCGCCTTAGCGATCTCACCAGAGTACTTAATACCACCATCAGCGATAATCGGCACACCAACCTCACGACCGGCAGCAGCACACTCATCAATCGCAGAGATCTGAGGAACACCCACACCTGCAACGATACGAGTTGTACAGATAGAACCTGGTCCGATACCTACTTTAACAGCGTCAGCTCCTGCCTCAGCCAAAGCTTTAACCGCTTCACCTGTAGCAACATTACCAGCGATGACATCCACATTCATCTCTTTTTTAATGGCACGAACCGTGTCCATAATACCTTTAGAGTGACCATGAGCAGAGTCAAGAACTAAAACATCAACACCCGCATCAACCAAGGCCTGAGCACGATCCATTTGACCTACACCGATAGCAGCACCAACAACCAAACGGCCCAACTCATCTTTGTTGGCATTTGGATAAGCGATGCGCTTTTTGATGTCTTTTATGGTGTAAAGACCATGAAGTGTGCCATCTTCATCAATGATTGGCAACTTCTCGATCTTATTTTGGTGCATAATGTCAGCAGCTGCATCTAAAG
>JALWKG010000352.1 GCA_027081565.1 Helicobacteraceae bacterium | reverse complement strand
GTATTTGCATAGCTTATAGAAACTGGATTGTTGTTAACATTTGTATAGTTTATGGTTTCATCGTTGATGATGGTGTAGCTGTAACTTCCAAAAAAGTTGAAGTTGTTGAGCAGGTAACTTAAACTGGCCGAGGCAGTGTAGTCTAAAAGGTTGTTATCTGCATCATAGGTAGGCAGCAATAGGCCCCCGCCTAAACGTACATTTAGTGTAGAAAAAGGAGTGAACTGATAGTAAGCACCTAAAAATGTGTCGGTAGTTCCCTTCGTCGAGGTAATACTGCTCTCTGAGTCAAAATAGGCTGTAGAGAGCTGTAGAGAAAATGCTTTATAGTAGTAGTCTGCCTGTAGTGACGCAGCATAGGTGTCTGTCTTCTCTTGAGTTGTTGGGTTGATCTGTGAGTAACTTACACCCAGGATAACATCAGAGTGGTGGGGATTACCCAAGTTTTTTATAGTACAGCCATTAATGTCTACCAACTCCAGCAGAGAGGTGTTAGGACACCGATCAACACTGTCTTCAACACCATCCATGTCCAGGTCGCTGTATCCCCATACAAGGGCACTGCACATGACCATAGCCGTTAAGATACGTAACATATTATCTTCCTTTTTTCAGTAACACTGAAAAGTCTCTCTAAAGTAACTGTTTTCGTCACTCCTGTGTAGGCAGGAGTTCACAAGGTCATTTCTTCAAAGTACTACCGTGTTCTGTTTTCCATCTCTTGCATCTGAAAGTTTTCACCTTGGTGCTCACCCATCTGCTGATTCATCTCTTTGTTCATATACTGTTCACCACGCTGGTGCTGCTGCATCTGTTCCATACGCTGCATCTTTTCAGAGTGTTGCATCTGCTCTTGTCGACTCTTTTGATGCTCTTGCATCTCACTTTTGTGTTCTGACTGCTGTTTTTGCATCTGTGAACGCATCTTTGTGATCACTTCTGCACGTTCTTGGGCATTCATCTCTGCGAGTCGCTGCTTAAACTGGTTCATAAGTTCTACCCGTTCAGACGCCGGTGCCGCCTGAATAGCACGCAGTTGGGCATCTACAGAGACCTCTGCATAAACACTGCTCACCATGCCAAGTAACATAAAGATAAAAAGATAAAAGTTTATTTTGTTCATCAGTAATTTCCTTAATCCATTACACCACTAGGCATAATACAGTGTTATTATGACACAAAGAGCATCTATAGGCAGTTTTAATGGTTTGAAGTTCTATCTCCCATACTCTCCTGAGTGCTCTGCATCTGCATCATCTCTTCTGTCATTTGATGCTCTTTCATCATCTGTTCACCACGCTGATGCTGTGCCATCTGCTGGCCCTGTTTCATCTGCTCACTATGCTGCATCTCTTGGGTACGACTACGTTGCTGTGTTATATTGCGGGTATGAGACATCTCTCCTGCTCCATTGTGTTCATGAGCACCATCATGCTGCTCACCATGTTCTTGCATCTGTGAACGCATCTGCTTCATAGCTACTTCACGCTCTGCAGAAGACATCTCTGCCATCTTCTCTTTCAACTGATTCATCTTTTCTACATGTTGTTGTCGCGCTTCTTGGCTTTGTGTCTGCATCTGTGTAGCACTCTGCTCTGTTGTTGGCATAGTATCTGCCATACTGGTAGTGAGTGTTCCAAGTAAAATCAGTGTTAATGTACTTAGTGTGATCTTCTTCATGGTCTTTCCTTTTTTAAAGCCTTTTTGGCTTTTGATACTGTTAGTATCGCACAAGAGTGTTAGCGAAGTGTGAGTGCTGTTAGGACGCTACCAGTTTATGCAACTCAAGCGTAAAGGTACTGCCTACCCCTGCTTCACTCTCGACCAAGATCTTGATCCCTAACTCATCACAAAGCTTTTTCACTATATGTAACCCGATCCCTATCCCACGCTCCTGCTCTTTATAAAAACGCTCAAAAATACGTTTAGGATCTTTAACACCCTTACCCGTGTCTATGATCTGTAACTGCTTCTTATCTTCCTCATACCGTAACGTCACACTGCCCTTAGGCTTGTTATATTTACAAGCATTGGTGAGGAGGTTATCCAGCACACGTTGCAGCGCAGCCTTGTTGCTCAACAGGGTCACCGCATCGATCTCAACTTTAAAACTTATGTCTGCATAACTCTTGGACAACAGTTCCACCCGCTCTTCTACCAGACTTTTGAGCCTAAAGCGCTCTTTTTGTGCTTCATGATTGTTTAGATAGGCTCTGAGGTTCTCTTGCAGGTCTAACACATTTTGAACGCTCTGTTCTATACGATCGACCTTGGTATTGTCACCGATCTCTCGTTTTAACATGGCACTGTTAAGTCGGAGTGCGCCCAAAGGGGTGTTGAAGTCATGCAAGATGTCTTTGATAAACTCTTGAGTCAGACTCAAAGCATTACGCAGTGGATAGAGTGCATAGAGTGAGAAAACAATAGAAAGAAGTAATACCACTAACATCGTTCCCGACAGACGCCACAGTGCTGATCTTTGAAGTGTTGCTACATATTTTTGTAAGGCTTTTGCATCAAGCTTGATCTCCATGACAAACTCACGCGACCCCGGTATGGGGAAAAAAGCACTCAGGCCATCTGTTTTAAGGAGCTTATAATTCTCTTGATCCTTCAAGGGAACAAAGTCTATAGAAAACTGCTCACACTTCAAGTCATAACTACAGACCCGCATCTCTGCAAAAAGACGCTCTTCAAGAGTCTTAACCTCTTGGGTATAGTTTATATAAAAAAGTGTTGTGATCAGCAGACCTAAAGAGGTAAAAAAAAGTATAAAGCTTTTAACAAAGGACTCTACCTCTACACGGCGCACTAATGCTCCTTACTCAAGATGTAACCCACACCACGAAGGTTTTCTATAGGCAGTCCTGTCGTCTGCTTGAGTTTGACCAGAGCAACACGAAGTGCTGTTGCAGAAGGTTTTTCCAGGGTCTCTAAAAGAAGCTCTTTATCTAAGACTTTATCAATATTAGTGATAAAGAGCTCAAAAAGACGTTCTTGCACGACACCAAGGGCAATGACCTTTCCCGCTTTACGAAGTGTTTTGGAGTTCATGTCAAACTCAAGGTCTTCATAGCTCAAAGAGCTAGGCTGTTGCTCTCGCAACTTGGCATTCACACGGATAAGCAGCTCTTCTGGGAAAAAAGGCTTTTTGATGTAGTCATCCGCCCCCACTGCAAAGCCTTTAGAGATGGAATTAAGATCCACCAACGCACTGATAAAGATCGCAGGAGTCTTGTCCTCTGCCCCACGGAGACTCTCTAGCAGTTCCAGTCCATTGATCTCAGGGACGTTGATATCAAAGACGTACAGGTCAAAGCTAGCCTCAAACGAAACCTCAGCAGCAGCCTCACCATCAACCGCCAAAGTAACCTCATAACCTTCACTCATCAGCAGTTCCCTCAAGGTCTCACCCAAAAGTCTGTCATCTTCTAAAAGGAGAATTTTTTTATGCATGTTCTATTATAGTGTAGAAGTGTTAGTGGAGTGTTAAACCCAGGAATTGAGCTGTTTAATAGTTTAAACTAAACTTGGGACAACAGACACCTAAGTAATTGAAAATAATCACCAATTACCTGACCTTATTTTTTAGATCCATTGATTGCCAAGATAGAAAATCAATATTGATAACCTGACACCTCTGCCTTTCTTGACTTGATAGTACCATGCTTTGTAAAGACTGCCAAGACCTATTTCTAGAGAGAAAACCTTAAACAGTTTTAACAGTCTATATTCACTAACAAAAGCTTGTTTTAATTTCCTGAAAAAACTAGATGACGATTGTTGTTGGTATCAGAGATGATCAGATCTTTTTTATACTGAGTGATTCCCGTAGGAAAATTAAATGAAAAAGCTGTTGGTAATCCTCCTCCAAGTGACATAAAGTCATTTTGACCCAGGACACGGTCTGCCTCTTGAAAGTTTTGTGTAGGAAACTTGTTCCATACCAATACTCTGTTATTACTGCTATCTGCTATAAAGAGTTGCTGTCCATTAGAAAAAACACCCATAAATGGAAATTGTAATGTTCTTGCAGATGGTTCAAGATCTGCGCCGCCATCTTGATCATCATCATTAGGTGCAAAGTTCATAAAAGTCGATTGTCCTAACACAATATCTGCTGCTACTCCGTTGGTTGTTGGAAATTTATTCCAAATCAAAACACGATGATGGCCACTGTCTACAACAACTAAGCGCCTTCCATCACTCCAAAGACCACTAGGCATGAATAAGCCTCCCGGGGCCATAACTGGTGCACATGATGATGTAAAATCATTTTGTCCTAACACAATGTCAGCTGCTGCACCATTTTCTGTTGGTATAGCGTTATAGATCAAAATACGGTTATGACCAGTATCTGCAATAATCATCTTTCCATCATTTGTAGTAGTGACATCATACGGGTTCTGTAAGTTGACAGCCGTACATGTTGTAATGGGAGGCACATTAAAATCACTCTGGCCAACCACTACATCTGATGCCGCGCCACTCGATGTTGGGACAGCATTAAAAATACTAACTCTGTGGTTTGCTAGTTCAGCCACCACCAATCTTGAACTGTATTTTGACGCATAGTTGGAAGGGGTAATAGAGGTTCCTAATGGAGCATTAAGATCCGTATTGTCATTTCCACTACCAGATGACAAAAAGTCAGGTTGCCCTATGACATAATCTGCATCAGCTCCTGATACCTTTGGTATCTGGTTAAATGCCAAAATTCTATTAAAACCATAACTCTGTAAAAACAACTTGCCGTTAAGTACACTGGCGTTACTGTAGGGTCCAAGTTCACTACCTGCTGGTCCAACCCCAGCTCCACTTGTCATGTCTGGCTGCCCAATAACAACATCAGCTGATTGGCCATTGTCAAGCTTTAAAGCTGGAAGCAGTACATACTTGGAGTCTAGCTTACCGTCATTATTACCGGTACTGTTTTGGTCAAACTGTGTTGTGTCCAGACTTTCACAACCTGTTGTGATCAGCACAGCTATGGTCAGTAGAGAGTATAAGATATTTTTTTTCATTTTATTCCTTTTGGGCATTATCTGTAACCTCTTACACAAACCTTAGTGCCGAAGCACTAAGACTTTAGTAAAAAGTAACTATTAAAGCTGTATTTATAAATACAACTTTATAGCAACATCATTTCTTATTAAAGAGGTGATGCTACTGTACTAACAGATTTTGCATAGTCATAATCACTAGTTACAGGATTAATTGTACGTACACCATCAGCAGTAATACTTGTAATATCAGTTGTTGAAGTGAATTTCAATGTAATAGTTTTTCGATCAGCACTTAATGTTGCTTGTGTTCTTGTCGCAGTTGTAGTGTTATCACCATTGGTAATAGTATCTGGTGCACCTGCAATTACTGCCTCAAAGAACGCTGAAACTTCACCGTTTGAAGCTGGAGCTGCACCACTGTCAAAGATAATACGAGAGCCATCTGTCTCTTCTGCACCCGAGTTAAGGTTACCCAAGTTGAAGATGTCTGAACCTTGTGATACACGAATCGGTTGATCATATGTCCAAATTACGGTCTGCTGTATTGCTGTTGTGTCATCGGCAACTTTAAAGTTTGCATTATTGGTAGTAAATGTTGGTGTTACCTTCGTTAATTTATTGACAATTGCAAATCTTGGTGTAGTCACATCACGAGTAGTATCTGCAGCATATGTGTTCCAACTGTTTTCATTAGTATCAGGAACATCAGAAGTAGTCAACACAAGGTGTGACAAATTCTGGTCTGAAAGCGCACCAACACCATAGATATCTGTATCATAAGCGTAAGTTGCTAAATCCCAATTTGTTGAATCATTCAAGAAAGTAGTAGTGTCAAAGTTAAATGCAGACTTATCAATAGTAAGAACATTACCAGAAACTGTCCATGTTACGATAGGAGCTGCAGCATTATAGGTTGCAGTTTGTGTCGTTGGACCTGCTACATCTGAAATGCTTACAGTCATATTATTTACTAGTGCTACATTTTCATTAAACTCGATAACGTAGCTTATACCATTAAAGTATGCTTTTTCAACCATTGGAGGCATCTCATCTAAAACTACTACTTTTGCATTAGTTGCTGAATTTGCTTGGTTACCTGCAGTATCTTGAATAACACCTGCGAAGTCAATAGTTTTTCCATCATCTGTGTTAGCTAGAACAATTACATCATCAACATCTAAAGTAACAAGGTCAGAGTTCACTGTACTACCATCTACGTTTGATGTCACATCATTATATGCTTGTGCATTGTTAACTGTAGCAACGAAACCTGTTGTCGCTGGTGTACCTGTAAGATTAACATCTTCAGAGAAAGCAACACCAATCGTTCTATTTAGGCGTGTGTTAAATTGAATAAACGCTGTTGCATCATAAATCTCGCTAGCTTTAGAGATCCAGTTGGTTCCGCTGGTTGCGTTGATTGTATTGTAGACCATCAACTCTTCTTGTAGTGATGCATCACGTGTAGCACCATCATTAACATTTTCACCATTTCCATCTAAATCATTTAATAGGCCCGGATTAATAGAAAGGTATGGTGCACCAATAGTTGAACCATCGTTGTTTTGACTTAGTTCTCCACCGTCACCGAATTGAGCTGTAGTACCACCCGTTTCAACTGTCGGTGTTCCACTTAGGAAACTTTTCTGTAAAATAGTTGTTGGTACAACATTATCTACAAGTTCAATTCTTTTTGCAGTTCCTGGATAGCCTAATGAGTCTGTAGGAGTGATAAGTACAACATCTGTTGGTTCAACGCCATTTAAAGCGATTTCAACAGTGACGTTAGCATCAGGAGAAATAATTAAAGGGTCTGTTGGAAGTGTATCACCAAAGTCTTGATCGTTTGTGCCTAATGGCATAGTAACACCATCATAAGTCAAAGCATTTAGTACGCCATCAACAGCTGTTATTGCTTTTGGTGTACCGCTTTTATCTGTCACTGATACAACATAACTGTTTGCATCTGCTGCAGTAAATGTTACACGTGCTGTGTTAACGATAACCGTTCCCCCACCTAATTCATTTGACAAAGCAGTTAATCTCTCTGCAGCGTCGATACCGCTAGCACTATCATCGTCATCAGCACTGTTAAGTTGATATAACTTACCAGACTCGTCTAGAACGTCTTTAAATGCATTACTTAAGGCTTGAATCTTTTCAAAGTCATCAACACCATTAGTGTCTTCATCTAGCTGAGCTTGAGCTGTTGCTGCAGCAGCATTTGTATTTTCTTCAGAGAAGATCTTTAACTTGATTTTTGTGTAGTTACCTTGAGGTGCATCATAACCAATAACAGTACCCGCTGTTGTCAATGGGTTCATTGATGTATCTACTGTGTCAGCATTTAGGAACAACAGGTCTACAAGATCACCATCAGCAAGTGCATCTGTGATTGTAAAAGTAACCGCATTGTTGTCAGTGTTAATAGCTGCAGTAAATGCTCTTTTTGTCATGTTACCATCTTCACCTGCATATAGGAACACTGAGTTTCCAGCAAGCTCTAATTTCTCAGGTGTCAAAGTCTCTGAGAAGTTAACAACAAAAGTGTCTCTTGCGTCATCATCTAAAGTTGCACGAAGCGCAGATGGTGCAGAGATAATGTTATCAACAGATACTACAAATGGTGGCGTCGTGTCTAACGCTTTGATCTCTTTTGCTACGACATTACCAAGTGTGACTACCGTCTCAGCATCAGAAGCAAATAGGTCTGTTGCACCACCAACATCTACATTGTCATAACCAGGAACAAGGAATTGGAATGTTGAATCCGTTGGAAGTGATGTAAAAGAGAATGAACCGTTAACATCTGTAGAGATCTTGTAAGTAGAGACAGCATATGAAGTGTTCACACCATTATGTGACTGCTCTTGAGCTGTGTCAGCACCTGATCCTCCAGCAATAAACTCAAGCTGGATCTCCGTATTTGCCAACGGTGCACCTGTAGCGATATCTCTTAACACACCAACTACTGTTGAGTTTGTCTCTGGAAGAACTGCAACACCTGCTGAAGCGATAAAACCATCAATAAATGTCTCAACACCATTTTCAGCATTTTCAGCATTATCGATCTGTGCTGCTGGGCTTACTGTTACAGTTGCGCCAATATAACCTTCTGGAGCAGCGATAGTAACAGAAAGATCCTGACCATGAGCTCCACCGGCTGTGTCATTGACCTGAGTTACAGGAACGCTAGAAAAACGGTAAACACCACCTGCATCTGTTTTACTTCTTTGGCCTGCTAGATAGACTAGTACACCTGAAAGAGGGTTACCATTTGTGTCTTGAACTGTACCAGTAACACTACCCTTAGGGTTAGTGATGTGCTGTGCAGAACCACCTGTTTTTGAAGAGCTAGTCGCTGTGCTTTCACAACCAGCCATAGTGACGATTAATGCCGCTGCAGCTGCAGCAGATAACATTTTAGAATTAAATCTCATTTTCGAACTCCTAGTATTTATATGATGGATCAACGTTTTTTGGGGACCTCTAATAAATAGATAACAGTTGCCATCTGTTTATCAGAAATCCCTAAAAGAACATTAAACCATCAATTTCACAAACAATTTTAGCATAGAAAAACAAAAATGAATATTAATCCAACAAAGACAAAAACGTTGATGTAAGTTATTTTTTATTAAATACGTAATACAATTCAGATACTTAATAAAATGGAGTGATCATGAAAAAAGCGTTAACCCTACTTATAGGAACTGCTGCTATTACAACATCAGCATTGGCAACAAACGGTACACAACTCATCGCAACGACGGCTAAGGCCCGTGCTATGGGTGGTGTTGGAGTGGCTACATACATGGGAGCAGGTGCGTCTAACAACAACCCAGCACTCTATGCAAAAGAGAGCAGTAAAGCAGTTAGCGGCGGTCTAACTTTCTTCTCTCCATCAGTAACTTACCTGGATGCGGGTGGTAAAGACAACTCTGACTACGGTAACTCAATCATGCCTGATATTGGTTATGCACACAAGATCGACGATGATATGGCGATCGGTATTGGATTTAACTCTGTCGCTGGTTCAGGTGTGGACTACTCTACTGTGGGTAAAACTGCAGCAGCAGGTACTAAAAACGAACTAAAGATCGCACAGATCAGTATCCCTTTCTCTTACAACTTCGCTAACCTTGGTGTTAAAGGTCTTGCCCTTGGTATTGCACCAGTTATCCAGTCTTCATCTCTATCTACAAACTATGGTGATGAGTCATCTATGGACTTTGGTGTAAACCTTGGTGCTACTTACGACTTAGAAAGTGTTACTTTTGGTATCATGTATAAAACTGCGATCTCTAGTGATTATGGCAGCGCCATGAAAAACCTTCAAGGTCAAAATATCTCTCTTGCCAATCCTTCGACATTTGGTCTTGGTCTTGATTATAGTATGAGTGACGCAACTACAATTGCATTTGACTACAAGTACCTAGCTTATGGAAGTGCTTCTGGTTACAGTGACTTTGGTTGGAGTAACCAACATGTATTTGCCCTGGGTGCAGAGCATAATATGGATGTTTTAGCACTGCGTATAGGTTTTAACTATGGCTCTAATATCGTTGACAGTGCTTCTGTAGATCAAACTATCGCTACATACATCGGTTTCCCTGCTTTAACTGCAGCACACTTTACAATTGGTGGCGGTTATGACCTTAAAGAGTACGGTGTTATTGACGCTTCTTTTGTATACGGTATAAGTTTCTCTGACGCCTACACTTATGAAGTTTCTGGTCTACCAGAACTTGTTAAAGCTACTAACAACCAAGCTTCTTTAACAGTAGACTATACCTACGCTTTCTAAAACTGCTCTATCTAAACAGCCGAGGCATCTCGGTCTGTTGACTGCGTTTTACTTTTCATAAATAGATTTTTTAATTTTTAATGATATATGTATTACATGCTTAGAAATATTTTTTATTTCCATGTTTTATGTGCAAACACAAAGTACGGCACCTTTAGTTACTCATAAAACTTGTCTAACATCATCTGTATGCTTACCTTACCATTCCAC
>JALWKG010000351.1 GCA_027081565.1 Helicobacteraceae bacterium | reverse complement strand
GGACAGTACTTAGTGGGGATTGTACTTCTGACGTAACATTGACTAAGGGAACACAGTGGGAGATCGATGGTCTTGTCAAGATCAAAGATGGTGCAACATTGACGGTCGAAGCGGGCACTACAGTTTATGGTAAAGAGGGTGCAAACTACATCGTTGTTACCAAAGGTTCTAAGATCATGGCTGAGGGAACTGCAGCAGAACCGATTATCTTTACTTCAGACATCGCTAAAGATGACCAGAGTAAAGGTGAGATCGCTCAGTGGGGTGGACTTACTCTTCTTGGAAATGCACCAACAAACCATACAGATGTACACTACGAAGTGGATGAGTCTGATGATGACTTCGCATTTGGCGGAACAAATGCTGCTGATAACAGTGGTGTGATCAAACACGTTAAGATCTTGAATTCCGGAAAGCAGGTCTCTACGGACCTTGAGATCAATGGTCTTTCCCTTGCAGGTGTTGGTTCTGGTACAGTTATAGAAGATGTAGAAGTTATTAACTCTTCTGACGATTGTGTTGAGATCTGGGGTGGAACAGTTAATGTGTCACGTATCGAAATGACAAACTGTAATGATGATGGTTTTGACCTTGACTACGGTTATGTAGGTACGGCAACAGACATCACTGTTAACATGACCTCTGCCGGTGCACACTCAGGTTTTGAGATCTCTAGCGGTGGAGATACACCTATGACATCACCAACGATCACAAACTTCAGTATCGTTAAAGAGGCGGGAACAGACGATGGTGGTATCTATATCAAAGATGATACAACAGCACCTAAGTTTGTAGATGGCACGATCAAATTCGCAGCAGGTGATGTGACTTTTAAAACTAAAACCGCATTTACACCGGCACAGTTCCGTGATATCTCTTTTACAAACGTAACTTCTGATCCAGCGCCAGCAACAGCATCAGGTAGCGGTGCAGCAGACATCTTAACACTGTTCTAATCACTTTTTAAACTGAGCAGTTGCCTGAAAGCGCTGCTTTGACACTCTTGAAATTCATCCTTTAATCCAAGTAACTCTTGGTCTCCTTGAGAAGGAGTTTATAGCAAAACGTATATGGTGCTATAATACCACCTTCAGGAGAGTGTATGATTTCTTTAACTGCCGTTGACGTACTAGAGAAGACAACGCAAGAGACTTTTATGAAAAACTACAAACGAGATGAACTTCCTGTAGTGATGAAAGATATTACTCAAGGTTGGCGTGCGACGAAGTTGTGGTCTCTTGAGTATTTTGAGCGTTTGGCGGGAGAAAAAGAGGTCAAACTCTATGGAACCAACTCCTCACGTGACAAAACAATGCTTTATGGTGAGCAGACTAGCATGAAGATCAAGAAGTATTTTGACTTACTTCGCTCAGGAGAAAATGACCTTCGGATGTTCTTTTTTGAGATTTTAAAAGAGATCCCTGAGTTACAACATGACTTTGAATTTCCAGAGATAGGCCTTAAGTTCTTTAAAAAACTCCCCACCATGTTTTTTGGTGGAAAAGGTGCTAAGGTACAGATGCATTTTGACATAGACTGTGCTGACATCTTTTTGTGCCATTTTGGGGGCAAGAAAAAAGTGATGCTCTTTGCCCCTGACCAAACCCCTTTTATGTACCATGTGCCTTACTCCTTCTCCAGCCTTTATGACATAGACTATAGGGTGCCAGATTATGAGAAGTATCCTGCATTAAAACATCTAAATGGCTACGAGACCACCTTGCACCATGGTGACGTTCTTTACATCCCGCCAGGGTGGTGGCACTATATAGAGTATGAAGAGATGGGTTACTCTATGGCTCTTCGCGCACTACCTAGAAAACCAAAAAACATATACACAATGATGAAAAATGTCTTTTGGACACGAAAGGTAGAAACATTTATGCGAAAGAAACAGGGCTCAAAGTGGACAGATAAAAATGAGAAGTTAGCGGTTACAAATATAGAGTAAGTTGTCTCCTTGTTACTTTAAAAACAATTTTACCACTTCATCTATCTTCTTTTTATCCATAATGGTTCAAGCACTTTCAACTGAGGCAATTTACACTTTACTTTGAAGATAATCATCCTGTTTTTGTTTTCCTGATTTGTTGTAAATGTCCGTGGTGTTGTTAGTTTTATCTTTCCGAATTGTAAGTAGAGCGTTTTGAATAATCTTTGTAACCATTGCGAAACCATAACAGAAGCCTGTATTAGGGCTTTACACCTATCTTTACACGCTGAAAACTCTTTGTGTAACCAAAATGTTACACATAAGTAACGTATGCGTAACCCCTCGACTCTATTATTTCACCATCTTAAATTATAGGCCTCTCACTTGAGAGGCTGATGGGGAATCCATGTCTACAAAAATACGAAATATTGCTTTGAGTGTGTTGATCGCGGGTACGTCTTTGATGGCGAGCAGTGACAACATGGCGGAATCGTTGATGAAGTTACGTGCCGAGGTCGAGCAGCTTGACAGCGCTATCGCTGACGAAAAAGACAGCTACAAAGGTGAGATGAAATCACTTCGTATGCAGAAAAACGATCTTGAGTCTATTATCGCCAGAGAAGAGTTGCGCATCAAACAGCTGCAGGTAGAGATGGCCAAGGTCAAAAAAGAGGTGAAAGAGGCGGGTAAGAACTCTGTCGGTCTGAAGCCGATCGTACTTGAAGCTCTGGCGACACTTGAAAAAACCATTCAGAGACAGATCCCTTTTAAAACAGAAGACCGTATCGCTGATATTCACCGCATCCAAAAGCAGGTTCAAAACGATGAGGTGACCGCACAAAAAGGTCTGGCGCTGACATGGAACGCTTACGGTGACGCGATCCGCATGAGTAAAGAGAACGGCATCTTCAAGCAGACCATCAACCTTAATGGTCAAGACCGCCTTGCTGAAGTGGCGCGTGTGGGAACGATGATGATGTTCTTCAAGACACCTAACGACGAGATGGGTTATGTGGTCAAAGATGACAATGGCTGGAACTACAAAGAGGTCCTTTCCAAAGATGAAAAGGTTCAGATCGCTTCGATCTTCGATGCCTTTAAAAAGCAGATCAGAACAGGGTACTTCACACTGCCTAATGCTCTTGTTGTTACGGAGGTGAAATAATGAAAAAGTTACTACTCGCTTTAATGCTGCTTTCTGCAACACTTTTTGGAGCGACGGATACACAACTGGAGCGTGCATACGCCAAAGAGTTTGCTTTTATGAAGGCACAAAAGAAGATGTTGACCAGCCGTTTGGAGCGTGTGAAGTCTGAAAATGCCCAAAAGCTCAAAGCGACCAGGTCTGAACTTATTGCACTTCAGAACAAGGTACTTGCACGTCAGGCACAGAGCGAGCGTCTTAACGATGCACTTTATGTCGCGCAGCAAAACGCACAAAACGTCAGTGATGATGTCTCTATGGTCGAAGCGGTAGTGCTGCAGGCGCACTCTTCACTCAAGCCTTACGGTATCAATATTGAAGCTGATAAAGATCATTATCAGGAAGCTTTAAAAACGATCTTCAGCACCTCTAATGCATTGATTCAAAGACTTTCCACCATTGAAGTGACCAAGGCACCTTTTTATCTTAACGATGGAACAGAGAAACTGGGTACGGTGGTCAAAGTCGGAAACATCGCACGTTTTGGTGTAGATGGTCAAAATGCAGGTGCTTTGGTCCCGGCAGGCGAGAACAAGTTCAAACTTTATGATGAGCCAGCAGCAGTTGAAACAGCAAAAGCTTTAGCTGAGGGCAAGATGCCAGAGACTTTACACATATTTATTTTTGAAAACAGCATCAAAGAGATCGAAGATAAAACAGAGAAGACGATCTACTCGGTCATCGACTCAGGTGGGATCATTGGTTGGGTGATCATCGGTCTTGGTCTTTTTGGTCTGCTACTGGCACTTTTGAGATCCATCTTCTTAATGGGTGCCGGTTCTGCAACTGGACCTCTGGCCAAAGCAACCATTGTTCAACTTAAAGAGGGTGGACAAGAGAAAACGCTTGCCTTTTTGAAAGATAAAAAAGGGGCAACGGCGCGTGTACTTAAAGCAACTGTACGTAACCTCGATGCAGAACGTGAGCATGTTGAAGATGTGGTCATGGAGTCGATCATGCATGAGAGCAGCAGACTAGACCGTTTTGGTTCTGCCATCATGGTGATCGCTGCCGTGGCGCCTCTTCTAGGACTACTTGGAACGGTAACGGGAATGATCGCGACTTTTGACATCATCACGGAGTTTGGTACGGGTGATCCGAAACTGCTTTCAGGGGGTATCTCTATCGCACTTGTGACAACGGAGCTGGGTCTTATCGTCGCCATCCCGATGTTGCTTGTCGGAAACATGTTAAGCGCCTGGGCAGAGAAGATTAAAGATGCGATGGAGCACTCAGCACTTCACGTCATTAACGAGTACAACAAGACCAAATAATGATAGGCGTCTATATAGAAGGCTTTCTGGAGTACATGCACAGCGGCGGCTTTGTGATGTGGCCGCTCTTTTTCGCTGCGATGTTTTTGTGGTTTGGACTGGGGTTTCGGTTCCATACCCTCAAGCGTGGCTCGAAAAAGAGTGTGCGTACGCTCATCAGAAAGTATGACGAACATAAACGTACCAAGGTAGCGGGTCTGATCGACAGTGCCATCCAGGATGCTATGGCAATCGTCAACGAGTTTGGTCGCAGCAAGATGGCGCGTAAGCTTATCGATGACAAGTTCTATGAGTATGAAGTGGCGATCAGAAAATACTCCAAGATGGTGATGACCCTCGTGGCTATTGCACCGCTTATCGGACTTTTGGGAACAGTAGTGGGGATGATAGAGACTTTTGACTCTCTGGCATCAGCCTCACTCTTCTCTCAGAGTGGGGGTATCGCAGGGGGTATCTCTCAGGCACTTTTCACCACGCAACTGGGTCTGGTCGTAGCGGTCCCCGGAGTCATCATCGGACGTCTGCTCGATCGTAGAAGCCATGTGATGGAGTTAGAGTTGGAACAGATCAAAGATATATTATGTGTCAAAGAGACAAAGGAAGATCATGAAGTTTAGAAGAAAAAAAGAGCATGTCAGCGATGTCGATATGTCACCACTGATCGACATGGTGTTTATATTGTTGATCTTTTTTATGGTGAGTTCGACCTTTACCAAAGATATGAAACTCGACCTTGAACGTCCAGGAGCATCTTCTGCTTCTCGTACATCTTCGAAGGTGATCCGTGTCTACATCGACAACACCGGTGAGACCTATGTAGATGGTCAGCCGGTAAAGACCTGGGCGATCCAGGGAAAACTTCGTGAGATGCTGCGTGCTGCGACTGAGAAGTCGGTACTGGTCATCACGGATGACACCATCTCTGTGGACAAACTCATAGATGTGGTCGATCAGTGTCGTCTTTCGGGTGCGAGTGATGTTGCGGTAGCGACTAAAAAAGAGGTCGGCTAGGGTGCGTAAACCAACACTGAGCCTCTACATCAAGTCTTTTCTCTGGATGATCTTTGGTGTGGTCTTTGTCTTTGGCACCGTCATCATGATGAATGAGGCGGGCGGAGTGCATGAGACCAAGAAAAAGGCGAGCAGTGCCAACTTCGAGATCCAGAAGATGGTCAAGCCCAAGCCAAAACCGAAGCCAAAACCGAAGCCAAAGCGCAAAAAAGCGCAAAAGAGACGTTCCGCGCCGACACCCAACATGAGCTCGTCTCTAAGTGGTATCGACACGGGTCTGGATGCTTTTGCAAGTGACGACATGGGGATGGACGATAACTTGCTGGGTGATGTGGGCAAAGATGTGGTGATGACAGGCGACTCGGTCGATGTTAAGCCCAAACCGGCGCAGCGTTCCGCTATGGAGTACCCAAAGTCAGCACGTAAAAATGGTGTAACAGGCTTTGTTTTGATGAACTTACTCATCAACAAAAGTGGTCAGGTCGAGAAGGTCAAAGTCCTTCAGTCAGAACCTGCGGGTGTATTTGATGATGTGGCAAAAGCAGGTGTGAGAAGTTGGGTCTTTACCCCGGCACAGTACAAGGGTCAAAACGTCAAAGTCTGGGCCAAACAGAAGATCAGATTTGATCTCCAATAAGAGAAGCATAATGAAAATATTTTTTATACTATTGACACTTTTACAACTAAGCCTCTTTGCAGCAGAGAAAAAAAGCAGTGATGAGATCGACCACGTGGCGCTCGCAGCACTCTTGATGAAAGATGGTCACTACGCTCGTGCGGCAGAGACACTCAACGAAGCAGACACCACTAAAGAGGAGTTCGACTTTGTGATGTTCTACACCCTAAAAGGGCTTATCTTTACTAAACAGCAGCTTTTCAAGGTGGCGAACGAGCAGTTTCACAAGGCGATAGAAGCAGGGCAGACAGATGCAAGTATCTACCTCTATATTGCACAGAACAATTTCAAGCTCCGTGACTACCAGGGGACCATCGATGCCTTGGAGAAAGCAGGTGAACTCTCAACCGCCAAACCACAGCTTTTGGCACTTAAAGCGGAGTCTTACTGGAAGCTGGACAAACAGAGTATGGCCTTAGAGACACTGGCCTTGATCAACCAAAAATTTCCAGAGTACTACCCTGCCTACAAGCAGCGTTTTAACTACTTCATAGCCTTGGAACTTTACCAGAGTGCTTTAGAAGATGCTGAGGTTTACTTGGCCCATGAAAAACCCAATGCCAAGACCTATCTCTCTTTTGTCGGTGCCCTTCGTAAAAGCGGAGCGACACTTAAAGCGACCAAGCTGGCAGAGACCGGGAACCTACAGTTTCCAGAAAGTGCTGAGATGACAGTGATGTTGGCCCACCTCTACCTGGATCAGGAGATGATCCATGCCGCAGCGAACCTTTTTGATGAGGCTTCTATAGAAGATCCCAAGTACACAAAAGAGGCGGCAGAGATGCTGCGACGTGCGAGAGAGTTTACCCTTGCACTTTACAAAAATGCACAGCTGACCGACACCAAAGAGAAGTACAAACAGCGTATTGCTATTTATCTGGAGTTTGGGGAGTATGAGAGAGTGGTCGCAACAGCGAGTGCCTTGAAGCGTTCAGGACTGCTGGAAGATGAAAACATCCGTTATGCATTGGCTTATGCCTACTATATGACCTCGGATTTTGAAAAGAGTGAACGTGAACTTCAAGCCTTGAGCCGTCCAGACCTGTTTGAGAAGGCGACCGAGTTACGTAAAAACATGGAAAAATGCCAAAACAATATATGGGAGTGTGAACTGTGAGAACCTTACTGCTACTAATCGCTTTTGCAACGTCATTGTTAGCGATCGACACCGGTGAGTTTTCACTGATCATCATGAAAGAGGGCAAGCCTTTAGCCCAACAAAAAGTCATCATCTTTAAAAAGAGTGATGCAGTACGTATAGACAACCCCGGTTCATACAACAAACACGCAGAGTTTCAGACCGACAGCGATGGTGCGCTCTATACGGTCTTACCGGTTGGAAGTTACCAGATGCAGGTAGTGACCAAAAGTGCAGGGAAACCTCAGGCTTTCGTTCGAAAAAACTTTGTGATCAAAAAAGGCAAAGAGTCCCAACTTATCATCATGTTAAAAGAAGACAATACCCTTGCTTTTGAAGATGAAGAGGCACCTAAAAGTGCCAGTGTAGAGCACAATGTCACTAAAGCGATCGCTGCAGAAGGTTTTGTACAACTTACCCTGCGTTCAGCCGAAAACGATGCGGCGATAGAGGGGGCACGTGTCTTTGTCAAAGGCTTGAATGTTGATGTCAAAAGTGACAAGCAGGGCCATGTCATTATCGAAGCTCCGGTAGGAGAGCAGACCCTCTCTATCATCCATAGCAGTTTTAGTGCGCAGACCATAAAGGTCAATGTCCTCAAAGATGAGACAGTGATGAAGTCTGTTGAGTTGACACCGGCAGCAATGGAACTCGAAGAGTTTGTGGTACTTGCCCCTCAGGTCGAGGGTAGTGTAGCTGCAGTGATGGCAGAAGAGCGTAACAGTGACTCTATTGCAAGTATTATTGGTGCTGAGCAGATGTCCAAACAGGGTGACTCCAATGCTGCGAGTGCACTCAAACGTGTTGCAGGTGTGACTATTATGGGTGGAAAATATATCTATGTTCGTGGACTGGGTGATCGCTACTCGGCTACAGAGCTCAATGGCATGTCTCTGCCCTCTCCAAACCCGACAAAAAGAACGGTCCCGTTGGACATGTTCCCTAGTGGTGTTATAGGCACTCTTCAGGTACAAAAGAGTTTTACCCCGGATATTACGGGTGCCTTTGGTGGTGGTTATGTCAACATCCGTACCAAAAAGAGCTCCGATGAGGACTATGTCAAACTGAAACTGGGACTCAATGCCCATGACTCGTATGGAGATGAAGTCTACAGTTATAAGGGTGCTCCCAGTGACTGGACCGGGTATGACAGCTCGTACAGACCTTTTAACGAGGCCTTTGTTGCTTCACAGGATGTTGTGATTGGTGAGAGAAAACCTTCACTCAAAGAGACACCACAACAGATGCAGTCGATGTTGCAAGAGCGTGACGCCAACAATTATGCAGAGAAAGTCCCCATGGGTGGTGAGGCACAGTTGGAAGTCTCTAAAAGCTGGACGATCAATAATGATCATAAAGTGAGTGTTTTGGGCTCTTATGGTTATAAAAAAGAGTCCAAGCTTGTTAGTTATACCTCTCATGACTACCTGACATCAAAAGATGGTGTTCAAGAGAGCACGCCTGACAACACTGCGGTGACAGACCAGTTTAAGACAAACTACCAACATGGCGGGCTTTTGAACCTAAATTATAAGTATCGTAATCTTGACATGGGTTACACCATGTTATATGTTCTAAACACACTCGACCAGACCCGTTCGGTCTCAGGTACCTTTGGAGAGAACAACTCAGATGAGTTACAAAACTATTTTGAGTGGCAAGAGCGTGAGTTGTGGACAAACCAGTTTTATGGAGGTGTTGATTATGACCTTGGTGTTAAAAACCGTTTTGATGTAGGTTTTGAGTATGCAACAGCCAGTGAGTATGTGCCTAATGACATCTACTATGACTATACCCGTCTGGATGCTTCCAAGCCTTACGAGTTTCAGGCACGACAGTCTCGTCTGACTTATAACAGCAGAACGACAAAGGACGATCTTTTCAACCTGACGCTGAAAAATCGTTCGATGATCTCTTTTTTCAGTGATGAAGATTATATTGAACTCGGTCTGGTCTCAGAGCTTAAAGAGCGTGAGGGTAGACGTCTGGAGTTGACGGTTCAGAGCAAGATCACTGACCCTGCGATCAGTACAGGTTCTATGAACGATATCTTGAACTATGGAAATGGAACCGATCTTACCTATGATGTCACCTCTAAGCCAAAAGATCAGTTTGATGCTTCATTAAGCAGAAATGCCCTCTATCTAAAGGGTCTTTTAAAGCCACTAGAGGGTGTTGATATCACTTATGGTGGTCGTTATGTGGACTTGAGTCAGAGTGTGGACCAGTATGCAGTTGAGCGCAACATCGTAACCACTGAGACCAACACCCTGGCTTTTCAGAAGTTTCTGCCAAGTATTGGTGCCAAGTATGCTATCAATGATGCCAACCAGCTAAAGTTTGCTTATGGTGAGACCTTTGTTTACCCGGACTTTAGAGAGTTTGTGGATGCTGAGTTTATACACCCTGTTTTTTTAGCCAAGGTCTCTGGTAATCCGGACCTGATTGAGACGGATGTGCAGAGTGTGGATCTGCGTTATGACTTCTTCTTTTCGCCAACAGACAGTGTCAACTTCTCGACATTTTACAAACATATGGCCAACCCCATAGAAGATACTCAGGAGTTTACAACAGGAACCCTGCCGCGCTACTCGTTTGAGAACTCGAAGTCGGCAGACCTGGCGGGTATAGAGATAGGTTGGTATAAAAATTTGGGCTTTTTACACAGCTTTTTTTACCACATGGTCTTCTCTGGAAACTACACTTACATTGCGTCCCAAGTGCAACTATCAGAGGAGCAAAAGAGCAAGTATGTCACACAAAATCGTGGACTGCAGGGGCTTTCACCACAGGTTCTTAACCTCTCATTGAGTTATGAAGAGAGTGAAGACAGAACCTTGAACCTCTCGTTTAACAAAATGTCTGAGCGTCTTATGCGTGTTGCTTTGAAAAATGGGACAGTGGTCTACGCTTTAGATGATTATGAAGTACCGCCAAACCTGTTGGACTTTACATGGATCGAGCAGTTTAAGGTCGATGCACTGAACAGCAAGATGGCTTTTACCTTTAAGATCAAAAACATACTCAACGATGAGACACTTTGGAAGCAGGGTGACAATGTGACCTTAAAGTATAAAACTGGCCGTTCATATTCGGCATCTATAAGTGCTAAGTTTTAGAGCGTTGCCTTGGACTGTTTTAGTACTTCTGGTACTGCTTACAGATCTCAATGCACGGACCTTAACTGACCCCAAGACCGCTTTTATGTGGCAAGACGTGGCTGAAAACCGTGGGGTTATCCTGACATGGAATGAGGCCAAAGAGAACTGCGAGTCGCTTGACTATGCGGGTTTTGATGACTGGTGGTTGCCGAGTGAGAGTGAGATGGCAACTATTATTGATAATAGTCGTCCAACAGGCAGAAAGATCCAAAAAGGTTTTGTCTACTACAAAAAAAATGCCACCTACTGGACGGCGAGTACCTATGCCTGGAACGCGCCCCATGCCTGGGTTGTAGACTTTGGAAATGGAGCGAGCTACACACTGCCTAAAGAGCAGCGCCGTTTTGTGCGTTGTGTACGCTGCAGTGACTTTAAAAAGTGCATAGAGCTGTTTTATAATAGGTAAACAGAGGCTTTAACCCCTTTTTCAACACTTCAAAGGCATAATCGCGTATTAATATTAGGGAACTCTTCCCACCGTTAGGACGCTTATGTTAGATTTTGCAAAATATATAAAATATTCCAAGCCTGGACCACGTTACACTTCGTACCCGACGGCCTTAGAGTTTAAAGACACTTTTACCTACGATGCTTACATCAACAAACTCGAAGCACAAGATCCATCGCGTCCACTCTCACTCTACTTCCACCTGCCATTTTGCCGTAACGCTTGTTACTTCTGCGGCTGTAATGTTGTCTTTACCTCCAAAGAGGACAAGATGCTGCGTTATATGGATTACCTAAAGCGTGAACTTGACATCTTGATCAAACATGTTGATACTTCTCGAGAAGTTATTCAGATGCACTTTGGTGGGGGTACACCAACTTTCTTTACAGCAGAGCAACTTGAAGAGATCATCAAAATGATCAAGTCTCACTTTAAAAACTTCAGTGCTGATGCTGAGATCTCATGTGAGATCGATCCGCGTCACATCAATGAAGATCAGATGAAGGTGATGAGTGAGCAGGGCTTCAACCGTGTAAGCTTTGGTATTCAGGACTTTAATGAAAAGGTTCAGGTCGCAGTGCATCGTGTACAACCTTACGATGTCACAAAAACAGCAATGGACCTTGCTCGTAAATACAATATGGTCTCGGTTAATGTTGACCTTATCTATGGACTTCCTTACCAGACCTTAGAGACCTTTAAAGAGACACTTCGTCTTGCGTTGACTCTGAACCCTGACCGTTTTGCCGTTTTCAATTATGCACACGTGCCTTGGTTAAAAAAGACCATGCGTAAGATCGATGAGACCACATTGCCACTGCCAGATGAAAAACTGCAGATCATGCAGTACACTATAGACTATCTGACTGAAAATGGTTACAAGATGATCGGTATGGACCACTTTGCAAAGCCTGAAGATGAGCTTTTTAAGGCTATAGAGAAGGGTGAACTTCACCGTAACTTCCAGGGCTATACCACTAAAGGCGGTGCTGATCTGGTGGGCGGTGGCCTGACCTCCATTGGTGAGGGTGTAGACTACTACGCGCAGAACTTTAAAGATATGAAAGAGTACGAAGCAGCTATCGAAGCGGGTAAACTGCCGTTTGAACGTGGTGTGATGTTAAATGAAGATGACATGATCCGTCAGCATGTCATCATGGAGCTTATGAGTAACTTTAAGATGGACATCAAGCGCTTCAACGAAGAGTTCGATGTAGATTTCAACACCTACTTTAAAGAAGACCTTCCGGGACTTCAGCCTTTTATCGAAGAAGGTCTGGTAGTGATGGATATGAACCACATTACCTGTTCTGAGACGGGAACTTTGCTTATCCGTAATATCGCGATGGTCTTTGACGCCTACATGAAACAGCATGCCGGTTCAAAAAAGACCTTTAGCAAGACGGTATAGATGAGCAGCATGCAAAAACGTCCGGAAGATATCTTTAACTATACAGAGATCAGTGATGAGTGTATCAAGTGTGGTATGTGTATCCCCGTTTGTACCATTCACAATGTTAATGCTGACGAGGTCACTTCTCCGCGTGGTTTTATTGACCTGTTGGGAGCTTACCAAAATGGTCAACTTGAGTTGGACAAAACGGCTAAAGATATCTTTGAAAGCTGTTTTTTATGTACTAACTGTGTGGACATCTGTCCAAAGTCTCTTCCTACAGACATGATCATTGAACAGGTACGTGCTGACATTGCAGACAAGTTTGGTATCGCTTTTTTCAAACGTGCTTTTTTCTATCTGCTGCGCCACCGTTTTACGATGGATGTACTTTTTAAACTCGGTTATGTCTTTCAGACCTGTGGTTTCAAGATCAAAGCAGAGCAAAACTCAATGGAACCACGTTTTAGCCTGCCGATCATTAAAAAAGACCGTATGCTTCCAAGTATGGGTAAGACCTCTTTTTTAAATGCCAACCCTGAAAACATCTCTAATGGGGGTAAACGTAAAGTGGCCATCTTTATTGGTTGTCTTGCAAACTACAACTATACAGAGATCGGTAAAGGTCTTTTGAGTATTCTCGAAGCACTTGAGATCGATGCTTTCATCCCTAAAAAGCAGCTCTGTTGTAGTGCTCCGGCTTACTTTACAGGTGACTTTAATACGGTTGACCATAATGCAAAGAAAAACATTGAGTACTTTGAGAGTTTTATAGATGATGTTGAAGCCATTATCATTCCTGAAGCAACCTGCTCGGCAATGATCAAGATAGATTATGAGCACTACTTTCATGATCAGCCGGAGTGGAAAGCACGTGCCATTAAGTTGAGAGACAAGATATTTATGGCGACTGAGTGGTTAGAGAACCATACCCACCTTGAACACCTTTTGGCTTCAAAAGGTCGTAGTGACTTAACTGTGACCTACCATGATCCTTGTCACGCAAGAAAGATGCAAGGGATTCACGAAGAGCCTCGTAAATTGATCAAACAAAACTATGCACTGACTGAGATGAGTGATCCTAATGCCTGTTGTGGTTTTGGTGGGGTGACGATGCAGACAGAGAAGTACCATTTTGCTAAGGCTGCAGGTGTCCCTAAGGCTGCTATGATCAAGCAGACTGGGGCACAAGTGGTCTCTGCTGAGTGTTCTGCTTGTCGTATGCAGATCAATGATTCACTGTATCAGTCCGGTAATGAAGAGACGATCTTTAAAAATCCTATAGAGCTCATAGCTGAGGTCTTACAAGAGAAATGAGTGCGCTGATGAATGAAGATATAAATGCGTTGATCGAAGTGGTCTCACGAACGGGGTTTGAAAAAGCCTATATTCGTGAGACAAAGATCGCTGTAACTGATATATTGGGAATGTTGGAAGATGAGATGGACTATCAGGCCATCTGTAACTACTTTCCAGCCCTAAGCGAAAAGCATATCAAAGCCTGTGAACTGTATCAAGCGCAAAAAGGTGGGCATTGAACCGTTTGTTGATCGTCTGGTCGACAGAAGAGGTCGAAGTGGCAAAAAAGATGATCTTGCTTTATGGAAGTGTCATTTTACCCCGAGGTTATTGGGATGAGGCCCATCTTATGGTCTGGGGACCTTCTGCTAGAGTCTTAGCAGAGAACAGTGAACTGCAGACCATGCTTAAAACCGTCCAGGAAAGTGGTGTAGAAACCTCTGTTTGTGTGGTTTGTAGTGATGACTATGGTGTCACTGAAAAACTAAAAAGAGTGGGTATTACACCAGAACACACGGGTGAACGTCTCACTCATGCACTGCAAAATGACTGGAAAGTCATCACCTTTTAAGGATCACCATGTATTACTGGAACCATATATACGAACACTTTAACCCCATAGCCTTTACTGTCTTCTCCTTTCCGCTACATTGGTATGGGATGATGTATGTTTTGGCACTTATAAGTGCACTCTATATCGCAAAAAACATTGTGAGCCGAGACAAACTGCCTATAGCGCAGAAACAGCTGGATGACTACTTTATCTATATCGAGATCGGTATTATCTTGGGTGCACGTCTGGGTTACATCCTCTTTTATGACTCTCATACGGGCTATTACTTAAGCCACCCATGGCAGATCTTCAACCCTTTCAACGAGGAGGGAGAGTTTGTAGGTATACGTGGTATGAGTTATCATGGTGCCGTCATCGGTTGGTTTTTAGGTTCTCTGTACTATCACAAACGTCATAAAGAGGTCTCTTTCGGTGTTATTATGGATGTTGTGGCGCTTGCCGTTCCTGTAGGATATATATTTGGACGTATTGGTAACTTTTTGAACCAGGAGTTGGTAGGACGTGCTACCGACATGCCTTGGGGTATCTATGTAGATGGTGTACTGCGTCATCCCTCACAGCTGTATGAAGCACTGCTTGAGGGTCTTGTGGTCTTTTTAGTGATCTTTGCTTATCGTAAGTACAAACGTTTTAACGGTGAACTTATTTTAGTTTATGGTTTTGTTTATGGAATGATGCGCTTTATAGCAGAATTCTGGAGACAACCTGACTCTCAGTTGGGATTTTTGTTTGGCGGATGGTTGACAATGGGGCAGAGTTTGAGCGCGGTAATGATGGCTGTAGCAGTGGTTCTCTGGTTCTACTTCAACAACAAACTTTCAAAAGCCTAGCTGCAGCGCAATTTGCACTGGAGTTCACCTCTCCACGCACAGCAGTGCGCTATCAGGTTCATATCCAGTACAACTTACACCACATCTAGACTTTTGAAAAATTTCCAACCTTTTGAAAGATGCATGACGGGACTAAATCTTGTATCGTACAAAAGCTTTTGCTCTTAAGATGATTGTGTCATCATTCTTAATTCTACTGATGTAATCTCTGATGCTGCTCTATCAACTTCAAAAGTGCTAAGAAAAATGCGGTGATAGCTGGTCCTAGTATCATTCCCCAAAAACCAAAGGCTCCGAGTCCTGCTACGATAGCGAAGAAGATGAGAAGTTCGTTTTTTTGACCTTCTGAGTTGACGATGCGGAGGTTGATCTCTTTGATGATGATAGGTTTGATGATTGTGTCTGCGATTATAGAGATGACGATAATGGAGTAAAGCGCGATAAAAATGGCACTGCCTGTATGTCCCAGGGAAAGTTCAAAGACCATAAAAGGGATCCACATTAGTGCGCCGCCGACTACGGGAAGCAGTGATGCAAAACCGTAAAGTATTCCAAAGAGTAGACCGTTATAACCCATAAACGCTACAGCAATCCCAAAAAGTGCCCCTTCAAAAATAGCAGTAGTCAAGATAGAATAGAAAACTACACTCATCATAGATGAGAGCTCAAAACTAAGCAGGGTCGCATCTTGTTGGGGCAGTTGCACTACACGTTTAAGATAATCAAAGATCGTTTTACCATAGTAGAGGGAGAAGAAGTAAAAAATAATAATTAGCATCGCGGTCTTGAGGAAGTTGGCACTGTATTTACCGATTTGGCCTGCGAGGTTAAAAATAGTAGTGGTGAGGTCGTTAACCTCTAATTCCTTGAGACTCTCTTGCGCATAAGGCTGTAAAAATGAGAGATAACTTGGCAGATGATGGGCCCATTCATTGAGTTTGACGTAGAGATGCTGCACACTGGCAATATCTATAGTGGAGAGTTTTAAGGTGAATGCTGTCAAGAAATAGCCTAAAGGTGCAAAGAAGAGCAGGGCCAATGCCATAGTAGAGATGATAGCTGAGAGCAAAACTGAGCTGGTCTTCTCTTCCAAACGTCTCTGTACACCAACTGTAGAGATTGCAAGCAATGAGGCGATCATAATAGAGAGTAAAAAAGGTTGATAGAGTAGGTACATCCAGTAGAGAGAAAATGCTAAAAGGGTGAGTATGATGTACTGTGGTTTGAGTTGTGCCATCTTTATACCTTAGTCATTAAAAAGTGATTGTTCAAGGTTATGACCTTTAAATTTTAAGACCTCATAACTCTTTTGCGTGGCAACACGTCCCCGTGCAGTACGTTCAAGATAACCATTGGCCAAGAGATATGGTTCTAAGACATCTTCCACCGTTCCTTCATCTTCACTTAGTGCCGCGGCAATAGTACTGAGGCCCATAGGACGACCTTTAGCCTGCATCAGATACTCCAAAAGGCGGATGTCCATTTCATCAAAACCATGGCTGTTAATGCCCAACTGTTCTAAAGCAAAGTTGGTGCGTTCATGTAAAATAGAGGGCTCTTTTGCAACATCAGAGAAGTCTCGAACACGGCGTAAGAGTCTTAAGGCGATACGTGGTGTACCACGAGAACGTTTGGCAATCTCTAAAGAGGCTTCATCAGCGATCTCTTTGTCCAGTTTGTTGGAGGCTTGTACGATGATCTTAGCCAACTCCTGAGGGGAGTAGAAGTTCATTCGAAAACTCATACCAAAACGGTCACGAAGTGGGTTGGAAAGCATTCCTGCTCGGGTGGTTGCCCCGATGAGGGTAAAACGGGGCAGGTCGATCTTCACCGTTTGTGCAGCAGGACCGCTACCGATGATGATGTCAAGACGAAAGTCTTCCATGGCAGAGTATAAGATCTCTTCAACAGCCGGAGAGAGACGGTGGATCTCATCGATAAAGAGGATGTCTCCTTCGTCAAGGTTGGTCATGATAGCTGCCAAGTCACCGCTTTTCTCGATCATAGGTGCTGCAGTGACCTTGATGTTGGCATTCATTTCGTTGGCAATAATAAGTGCTAAAGTTGTTTTTCCAAGACCGGGAGGACCGTAAAAGAGAGTGTGGTCGAGTGCCTCATCTCGCATTTTGGAAGCCTCTATAAAAACACCGAGGTTCTTTTTGATCTGTTCTTGACCGATATACTCGTTCCAGGCATCTGGGCGTAGGGTACTTTCAGTAAGCTCTTCTGTTTCAAACTGCTCTATTTCGACCATGCGTTCCATTAGTGTCGCTTCATCTTAATAGGTGTGGATCTCATCTGGAAAAACACGTGACTCCACCTCTTCTTTGTAGCGTGTTACCGCTTCTGTTACGAGTGTTGCTCCATCAAGGTACTTTTTGACAAATTTAGGGGTAAAGGCTTCAAAAAGTCCTAACATGTCTGAAAAGACAAGGACTTGACCATCTACACCATTTCCTGCACCAATTCCAATAACAGGCACTTCAACAGCTTCAGCGACCGCTGTGGCAACCTCTGCTTTGACCCCCTCTATGACTATACAAAAGGCACCGGCCGCTTCAACAGCTTTAGCATCTGCGATAAGCTGTGCTGCCTCAGCATCGTTTTTTCCTTTAACCTTGTAGCCACCCTCCCCACGAACAGACTGAGGTAAAAGGCCAATATGGCCACAAACAGCGATCCCATTTTGTACGAGATATTTAATGGTCTCTGCTTTTTCTTCACCACCTTCTATTTTGACTGCATCTGCGTTGGTCTCTTGAAAAAAGCGTGTTGCATTTTGTAAAGCTTTTTCAGAAGTAGGGTATGTACCAAAAGGCATGTCTGCGATTATAAACGAGTTTTCAGCACCATTACAGACTGCTTGTGTGTGGTAGATCATCTGTTCGAGTGTAGCACTCAAGGTGTCTGGTCTACCCCCAAAACTCATGTTGAGACTGTCACCGACCAAGATCATGTCAGCAGTAGGGTCAAACAGTTTGGCAAAAAGTGCATCATAAGCAGTGATCATCGTAAGAGGACGTTCACCTTTTGCTTTTTGTATTTTAGTTATAGAAAGTTTTTTTTGCATTAATAAATTCTTCTGTTGGAAGAAGTAGACCTTATAGAACCCAATCTAATGATTTGCTTGAGTTTTTAGAGCTACTTCTATGTAATTAACGTGATTTTATCCTAAAGTGGTACAATTTCGATTAAATATTGCATCTATATTATATATATGCCCTTTGGAGTCAGTTTGAAACATCTTGTTGCGTATATTACTACCGGTTTTCCGGAAAAATCATTTACTGTCGATCTCGCCTTGGCCTTGGGTGAAAATGGGGTAGACTCTTTAGAACTTGGTGTCCCTTTTTCAGACCCTGTCGCTGATGGTCCTGTGATCGAAAAAGCAAACTTTCTTGCACTGGAAAAAGGACTGCGTTTTAGTGATGTCTTAGATGTTTCAGCAGAGATCGCACCTAAGGTCGACACTCTGTGGATGGGTTACTTTAATCCTTTTTATCAGTACGGTATGGAAGCACTGCTCCAAAAAGCAAAAGAGATCGGTGTGAGTGGTATGATCATTCCTGACCTGCCTCATGAGGAGGCGGGTGCTTATAGAGATGTTTTTGATGTTAACAGCGTCAGCAATATCACATTTGTCGCCCCAACCGACGGTGATGCACGGGTCAAGGAAGTGGTAGAACACGCTAAAAAGTTCATCTACCTTGTGGCATATGCAGGAATCACAGGAAGTGGTAAAAGTGAAGACCTTCAGCCTATTATCACTTCTATAAAGTCTCATACAGAGACTCCGGTCTATGTTGGTTTTGGTGTTAACGAAAAGACAGCAAAAGAGAAAGTCAAAGGTGCTGATGGCGTTATTGTAGGTTCTGCCTTTGTCAATGTCCTATTAGAAGAAGGTCTAAGCTATCAGCAGAAGATCGAGCGATGTTGTTCTATAGCAAGTGAGATCAAGCAGAAGATCAACGACTAATCACCATAGATGCACTTTAGGTTTTCCATACTATTTATAACCTTGGCGTCATCGCTTTGGGCAACGCCTTCTCTTTATGAGAAACTTCACCAACTTCCCTCTCCCAATGTCATGCCTTTTAAGTTAGATCAAAATAACAGTTTATACACTAAAGTGGATCTTAACCAAAAACTTTATGAACACTGGATGACCTCTTTGTTATACACAAAAGTTTATCTTTATGATTCTACTCTGAATGTTGACTATGTTGCGCGTAAGATTAATGTCAACGAGCAGATGTCAGCAGAGACAAGAGCGTTAGTTGAAGATGCTGCTTATACACAAGTTGTATTGATAAGTGCTATTGGTATTTTAGTGGTTTTACCTGAGAGTGTCTCAAACTGGGACTTAGAAGAGTTACAAAAAAAATCTTTAGGTGAACGTTGGCAGGAGCATGTGACTACTAAACCGGTATGGGATGTAGATGATTGGGCTATCAATTATATTGGTCACCCTATATCTGGAGCAGTTTACTATACTATGGCGCGAAATGATGGTATGAATATCTTCGAGTCTGCACTCTTCTCAACTGTCATGTCAACATTTTTTTGGGAGTATGGCTATGAGGCATTTGCTGAGATCCCTTCCATACAAGACCTTATTGTAACGCCACTTTTAGGATCATTTTTAGGTGAGGGGCTACATACATTAGAAGGTATGTTAGATAAAAACCAAGGTGTTATCTGGGGTTCTAAAGGCTTGGGTAGTTTTAGTTATTTCCTTTTAGACCCTATGGGTAATGTTGCTAGTAGTTTAAGTAACACTTTTGACCTAAACGTGACCTTAGAATTTAGTACTTTCGATCGTTATCAAGACCTTTCGCAGTTCGGTTACTCTAGTGATCAAGTAGAACCGGTAC
This sequence comes from Helicobacteraceae bacterium, assembly GCA_027081565.1. Lineage (GTDB taxonomy): Bacteria > Campylobacterota > Campylobacteria > Campylobacterales > Sulfurimonadaceae > Sulfonitrofixus. The sequence goes on along the minus strand of JALWKG010000351.1, from coordinate 14,592 downwards.
GTTTTCAAGACCGTGATTATGGGTTTATGTTGACCTTCTACTAAAAAGTAACAAGGGCTATGTTATAATACTCTTATGTAATTTGTAACACCTAACAAGATTCGGGGGCGACTTGGCTTCGACAGGAGTAGTTTCGGGATCTGGTTGCATGTCGGACTGAGCATTTCCGTTACGCGGCTCACCTTGCTTAAATGCAAACAACACAAATTACCGCCCAGCTTTAGCAGTAGCTTAAGTTTTTAACCCCGGCTTTGGTCGGAGGGCTGCTTCACCTGTTGACTCTGGATATGCAGGATTCGAAGTATAACCCCTATGCAGATATATTTTGCGTCTGTCTCAGCGCAAAATGAACCTTTGAGGCTCGTCAGCGGTAGCTTTGCACATTGTGTGAACGCTGATTAAACTAAACAATGTTTCTAAACATGTAGACGCCATTTCCTAGCTATTTTTGGACTCGGGTTCGACACCCGACGCCTCCACCAATTTATCTCTTTTTTTGACACTATTCGCCATAATCTTTTACGTTATATAATCTACCCAATCTACAATAGGACACTTCTTGCATAAACGTTACCTGGAATTAGACTTTATACGGGGTATGGCTATTATTTTAATGGTGATCTTTCATCTTAGCTTTGATCTTAACTATTACCGGCTGATAGAGATAGACATCTATCATGGAGCTTTTTGGAAGTATTTTAGAGACTTCATCATCTTTTTGTTTATGATGAGTGTAGGGATCAGTCTCTATATTGTTAATGAAAAGAGTTTGAATTTTCCTAAAAACCTTATGAGACTTTTTAAACTTTTTATAGCTGCGCTGCTTATTAGTGTGGTCTCTTACTTTATTTACCCAAGTGCGTGGATCTATTTTGGAATTATTCACCTGATCTTTGTGAGTTCTATTTTTGCGTTGGCATTTGTGCGTGTTCCCCGAGTTGCTTTGGGCTTGGGCTTAGTGATCATTGGCGTGTACTTCTGTTGTAATGTTAACATGGACTGGCTATATGATCTGAGTGCAGAATTTCTCTCTTTACCCCCTGTAACACAGGACATAGGTCACCTTTTTCCATGGTTGGGTGTTGTCTATATTGGGATATATATAGGCTATAGAAAATGGTTTTGTTGGGGGATGGTCTCTAATGTCGTGACTGACAAAGTAGCATTTTTAGGACGTCATGCCCTAGTCATCTATCTGCTTCATCAACCACTTATGATGGGTGGTCTCTATATTTTAGTACGCTTTTTGCTTTAAAAGCTTTTTTGCTTTTGTGGCAATACTTTCGACAGATATCTCTTGTATAGAAAAATCCTGTTTATTGATGTGGCTGATATCAACAGGTGAGTTGGATTCACAGGCCAGGTTTATAGGTGTCTCGTAGATCATTCGGGTGTTTGTGGGTCCAAAAAGTGTAATAGAGGGGCGGTTCATCGCCCAGGCGATATGGGTGGGACCAGTATCATTGCCAATGGTGAGATCACAATGTTCTATGGTGGCTGTGAGCTCTTTTAGAGAGAGTTTTGGAGTGACAGTGGCATTGGACGTACGTTCTGCGATAAACTCTGCCATCTCTTTTTCACGAGCACTTCCCCATATAAGAAGACACTCTGCCTCTTCCAAGGCAAAACAGAGTTCAACAAACTTCTCTTTGGGGTACTCTTTTGAAGGCCATGAAGCACCGATGACCATAGCAATGTTTGGTTTAGCTTCTTGAAGGAAATTTGGCTTGGGTTGTTGCTTAAAACATGGCTTTTTTTCTAAGATCTCTTGGTCGCTTACTTGAAAGTCTAATGCATCGGCTACGACGTCAATATTGCGCTTGATGACATTGTTTGTGTAAGGGATGTTGGAGTGGGTTTTATAGAGCAGTGAAGCAAGAGACTCTCGTGCAGAACCCTTGTCAAAACCGTGGACGCTTTTACCTATAAAACGTGCAACTACCGCTGACTTTATAAGCCCCTGCATATCAATGATCATATCAAAAGGTCCAGAGGACTTAAGGGTAGTTACAGTCTCTTTTAAAAGTATGAGGTCTTTCTCTTTTTTGATCCGTTTTATAGGGACTTCGTGAACCTTTTTAAGCCCAGGATGCCCCTCTAAGATACCGGCAAAAGCCTCTTCACAAAACCACTCTATTTCAGCGTCAGGATAGTGCTTTTTGATAAGTTGTACAACAACAGTACCATTGATAATATCGCCTAAGGCAGTGAGTTTGACAATAGCAATACGTTGCGGCTGAGTATTCATAAATGAGACTATAGCAAAAGGATGGTTAGAGGCAGGAAAAAGAGCAATAACTCATGCACTTCTGAGCATTAATCAACACTTAGATATAATCGCGTAATTATAATTGAAGAGGAGTAGGGATGTTAACACGTGACATACAACACTATGGTGAGAGTCGTACACAGGCGCGGGCCTATTTTTGCTACCTTTTTTCTAAAAATCTCCCTAATAATCTTCCTGAGATCTCTGAAAAAGCAGTGACGGACCGTCTTCGCAAGATCATGGGAGATCTTCCCTCATGCGAAGGTGTTTATGTCTTAAATGCCAAGGGTGAACAGATCACACCTACTTATTTGCCTGATGGAAGTCATACCGATACGTGTATAGGTCAGCGCCGTTCAAACCGTGCTTATTACTACCGTGCGATGAAAGAGAAACGTTGTACGATCACTGATCCTTACCCTTCGTTGATCACCCAAGAGTTGACTATTACCGCTTCCAAGCCTATTTTTAACAGTGCAGGGGAGATACAGTACGTAGCATGTTTAGATATGCCGTTGACTGCTGTCCTTAAGATCGCACACCCAATGGCGATGAAGTCTATCTCGGGTCGGGTATTTCGTTATGGATATGCAGCATTTACCTTGGTTCTAGCGATGGTCGCACTTCTGCTGTTTTTGAAAGGTACTGCCTATTTTTTTGAACAGGGCTTTAATATTCAAAATATTGAGGTCAAAAGTATCTTTAATGCGACGATCCTTCTAACCCTTTCATTGGCCATTTTTGATCTGGTGAAGACCCTCTTTGAAGAAGAGGTGCTGGGTAAGCATACAGAGAATCATAGCGCTTCGGACCCACATAAGACGATGGTACGCTTTTTGGGTTCCATCATCATTGCCCTCTCTATTGAGGCCTTGATGCTGGTCTTTAAGTTCGCGATGACCGAACCTGACAAACTGATCATGGCCATCTACATTATTGCTGGGGTCTCACTGCTGATGATCTCGTTAGCGATTTACATAAAATTAACAGGAAAGAGTGTTGAAGAATGATAGGTATTGTTGATTATAACATGGGTAACTTGGCCTCTGTAAAAAATGCGTTGAAGCTTTTGGGCGTCAATGCTGCAGTCGAGTCTGATCCCGACAAGTTTCATACATATGACAAACTGATCTTACCTGGTGTTGGTGCCTTTGGTGATGCGATGGAGCATTTAAAAGAGCGTAACATGGATGAGGCGATAAAGGCATACGCTAAAGGGGGAGACCCGATGTTAGGGATCTGTCTTGGGATGCAACTGCTTTTTGAGTCGAGCCAAGAATTTGGCGAGAGCGAAGGTCTTGGCCTCATTAAGGGACATGTACAAGCGTTTGATGTGAACCGTTTTTCTCACCCGCTTAAAGTCCCTCACATGGGTTGGAACCGAATGTTCACTAAAGAGCATGTGCTTTTCAAAAACCTGGATGATGAGCACTATTTGTATTTTGTACACTCTTTCCACGCGGTATGTGAAGACCCTGAGAACACCATAGGTCGTACAGAGTATGGCTACAGCTTTACCAGTGCAGTGGCCAACGACAATGTTATGGGGATACAGCCTCACCCAGAAAAGAGCCATAAAAACGGGCTCCAGATATTAGAAAATTTTACAACTTTATAAGGACAACATATGACACTATTTCCTGCGATCGATCTTAAAGACGGCAAAGCAGTACGCCTCTCAAAAGGGTTGATGGAGAGTGCAAAGATCTATAATGAAAGCCCAGTCGCTCAGGTAAAGATCTTTGAAGAGATGGGGGCTGAGTGGGTACACTTGGTCGATCTTAACGGTGCATTTGCCGGTGAACCGGTAAACCATGACGTTATTAAAGAGATCCGTGCAAGCTCTAAAGTAAAACTTGAACTGGGTGGTGGTATTCGTGATGAAGCGACCATAAAACAGTATTTGGAGCTGGGTATAGACCGTGTTATCTTAGGCTCTATTGCAGTGAAAGATCCACAATTTGTACGCGACATGGCAGCGAAGTATCCTGTTGTTGTAGGTATTGATGCTATTGATGGTTATGTAGCCGTTGAAGGTTGGGGTGAAGTGAGCTCTATGAAAGCAACGGATCTTGCCAAAGAGTTTGCTGCTGCTGGTGTTGAAGCGATCATCTGTACGGATGTAGGACGTGATGGAATGCTGACAGGTGTGAATGTAGAGTTCACTCTGGACATTGCTCGTGCTTCGGGTGTTCCGACTATTGCCAGTGGTGGTCTTAAAGAGCGTAGTGAGATCGACGCGCTTGCTGCAACGGGTGAGATAGAAGGCATCATCGTAGGTAAGGCCTACTATGAAGGTACGCTTGACCTTGAAAAAGCCTTGAAAGAGGTGAAGTAGATGCAAGAGTATTATCATCAGTTAAAGATCACTCCTTCAGCTTACGAAGAGCTGTTTGCTGACTTCTTGGTGGACACACTTCCCGTAGGTTTTGAAGAGCGTGATGGCAGTTTTATTATCCGTAGTGAAGAGGAACTTGAGACTATCTCTTGGGGTGTTGAGCAGTTTAAAGAGGCTCTGGAACAAGCACTACAAAAGCCTATTGATGTCGAGATAGAACTGAGTAAAGAGAAAAATGCGGACTGGGTGAAGACCTATCAAGAGAGCATTACACCGATAGAGATCGCACCTTTTTACATTCACCCTACATGGGATGCGCCCAAAGAGGGGATGTTGAACATCGAACTTGACCCGGCTTTGGCTTTTGGAACAGGACACCACCCTACAACGGCGGCATGTTTGGAAGCGATAGCCAGTGAGGTCAAAAGTGGTGATAGTGTAGCGGACATTGGTTGTGGCAGTGGTATCTTGGCAATTGCTGCAGCTAAAATGGGCGCTGTAGTCGATGCCTGTGATACTGACCCTGTCTCTGTAGGAAATACTTTAGAAAATGCTGAGATGAACGGTGTGACCTTTCGCTCGGTATGGGAAGGTTCTGCCCCGGGAACACAAGAGACATATGATGTGGTGATCGCCAACATCGTAGCCGATGTCCTTGTCTTCATCGCAAGTGACTTAAAACGCTTGCTTAAAGAAAAGGGTACCTTGGTACTTTCAGGAATTTTAGACAAATATGAAGATAAAGTTCTAAAAGCATATGTAGACTGCAAGGTCGTCAAACGTATTCAACGCGATGAGTGGATCACACTTGTTGTAGCAAAAAAGGAAAACAACTAAATGAGTCAAAATAATAACAACGACAATAAAAACGATAATTTTTTTAACAAAAATCCGCTGATCACCTTTGCTATCTTTTCGGTAGTAGTCATCTTGATCTTTAAGTCACTTATCGGTGAAAATGGTGGGGCTATTGGTCAACAGTTTGGTGGACAAAACAATGCCATCAAGCATAAAGAGGTGAGTTACTCCGAGCTCAAAGAACTTATCAAAAGCAAGTCGGTTCAAAAAGTGGACATTGGACAAAGCTACATCCGAGCTAAGGGTGATGGTACGATGTATACAACACGCTTAGTCGCTAATGATACTACGCTTGTACCTCTTCTAGACAAAGAAGGTATTGACTATAGTGGTTTCTCTGAAAGCAACTGGTTTACTGAGATGTTTGGATGGTTATTTCCATTTTTGATCATCATCGCTATCTGGATGTTTTTTGCGGGTCGTATGCAAAAGGGTATGGGCGGTGGTGTCCTGGGTATGGGGAGTTCTAAAAAATTGGTCAACTCTGAAAAACCTACGACGAAGTTTGATGATGTTGCAGGTGGCGAAGAGGCTAAAGAAGAGGTTCAGGAAATTGTTGACTTCTTGAAGTATCCTGCACGTTATGTGGAACTCGGAGCGAAGATCCCCAAGGGTGTGATGCTGGTAGGTAGTCCAGGTACAGGTAAGACACTTTTAGCAAAGGCAGTCGCCGGTGAGGCAGATGTTCCTTTCTTTTCGGTCTCTGGTTCAAGTTTTATTGAGATGTTTGTGGGTGTGGGTGCAGCACGTGTACGCGACCTGTTTGAGCAGGCTAAAAAAGATGCCCCTTCTATTATTTTTATTGATGAGATCGATGCTATTGGTAAAAGTCGTGCCGCTGGCGGTATGATGGGTGGTAATGACGAACGTGAGCAGACACTCAACCAACTTTTGGCAGAGATGGATGGTTTTGGTACCGACACTCCGATCATTATCTTGGCCGCGACCAACCGTCCTGAAGTTCTGGATCCTGCACTGATGAGACCGGGTCGTTTTGACCGTCAGGTACTGGTAGACAAACCTGACTTTGAAGGACGTATCGCTATCTTGAAAGTACATGTTCGTGGTGTGAAGATGGATGCAGATGTGAAGCTCGAAGAGATCGCCCGTTTGACTGCTGGTTTGGCTGGTGCAGACTTGGCAAACATCATTAATGAAGCTGCACTTCTTGCCGGACGTAAAAGTCAAAAGACGGTAACACAGGCTGACCTACAAGAGTCAGTTGAACGTGCTATTGCCGGTCTTAGTAAGAAAAACCGTCGTATCAACAAAAAAGAGCAGCGTATTGTTGCGTACCATGAGTGTGGGCATGCCTTGATGGCAGAGACGACTAAGGGAGCGAAAAAGGTCTCTAAGGTTTCTATTGTCCCGCGTGGTCTTGCGGCACTTGGTTACACGCTTAACACACCAGAAGAGAACAAGTATTTGGCGCAGAAGCATGAGTTACTTGCTGAAGTTGATGTTCTTCTTGGTGGGCGTGCGGCAGAGCAGGTCTTCATAGGTGAGATCTCTACCGGTGCAAGTAATGACCTGGAGCGTGCGACTGACATCATAAAGTCTATGGTACAAGTCTATGGTATGAGTGATATTGCCGGTCTGATGGTCCTTGAAAAGCAGCGCCAATCTTTCCTTGGCGGCGGTATGGGTGGTCAACCTCGTGAATACTCTGAGAAGATGGCAGAAGATATGGATCAACATATCAAAGCAACACTTGAAACACATTATATTGCTGTTGTGGCACGTCTTGAAGAGTACCGTGATGCCATTGAAAACATGGTTAAAGAGCTTTATAAAACAGAGAACATAGATGGTGATGTGGTTCGTAAAGTGATCACAGACTTTGAAGCTGAAAATGGTATAGAGTCCAAGGTAGAGCAACCAGAGTCACCTGAAGACGAACGTATCATCGCTGAAGATATGTCTCAAGACCAAAAAAATATGGACAACAGTGATGAAAAAGAGTCATGATGCGTAACGATACATTTATAATTGCTAAAGATGGTCTGAAGTGTATTGCGGCAACAGCTGCCTTAGTGACTTTTATGATGATCATAGATGCTGATCTGCTAACGTTTGTTGCTTCTGTACTGTTTTTGTTAACACTATGGGTCTATCGTAATCCTGAACGGGTACTTCCTCATGTCCAAGAAAAAAGTATTGTCAGTGTTTGTGACGGTACAGTAAAAAGCATAGAGACCTCTGAAGATGAAGAAGGTAATGTGCGTTACAACATCACGGTTAAAAGCAGTTTTCTTGACACCTCGATCTTACGTGTTCCCTTTGCTTGTAAAGTACAGGAGTCTACGGTCGTCTCTGGTGCACGTTTAAGTGTTACTTCTCCTTTAGCGGAACGTTTAAATGAAAAAAGTCTGGTTCTTTTTGGAACGGGTGAAGAGCAGGTTGTTGTTCTACATACGCTGCACCTTGCCTCTGTTGGTATCAAAAACTATCTGCATGAAGATCGCGAAGTACTTCAAGGTTCACGTTATGGTCTGATGGTGAAAGGTGAGACCATGATCGCACTGCCACCGGAGTCTCGTGTTGCGATCAAGGTCGGTCAAAAGGTACGTGCGGGTGAAACACTGATCGGTTACTTTTCGTAATGCGTAAACAACCCAACCAACTGGCCTATCTGCTTCCTAATTTCTTTACAGCTTCAAGTATATTTACAGGTATTTACAGCATTATTTCCTCGGTAGAGGGGAACTTTGTCTTAGCGGCGTGGATGGTACTTCTTTCACTTATATTTGACGGTTTAGATGGCCGTGTGGCACGTATGACCAATACCTGCAGTCAGTTTGGTGTAGAGTTTGACTCTTTGGCTGATATTGTTGCGTTTGGTGTGGCACCTGCTATGTTGATCTACCTGTATGCGGGTGTGGACTTTGGACGTTTTGGAATTATGAGCAGTGCTCTTTTTGTTATCTTTGGCGGGATCCGTTTGGCCCGTTTTAATGTGATGACAGGAGAGAGTGAACCCTCAGTATTTATAGGGGTACCTATCCCTACTGCTGCAGTGTTTATCTCAGTCTTGGTACTGCTTTTTGAAGAGTATAGCTTTTTAGCAGACTACAAGCTTGTGATCTTACTGAGTGCTTTGGTTGTTGCAGTTTTGATGGTGAGTAATATCCGTTATCCGAGCTTTAAAAAAGTGGACATGGACAAAAAACATATGCGTCGTACTTTTGTAGCTATCGTTGCTGTGGCAATGATCATCTTCATTTATCCGGTAGAAGGCTTTGCAACTTTCTTTGTCCTCTATATCATCTATGGGCCGATACTTTCATTAATACATCTATACAAACGATCTAAACTTTTGAAATAGGGAACTCCTGCCCGTTGTGTCGTTAAGATATAAAAAGTAAGTTAAAGTGTAGAAGAGAAGACTAGAGAGGAACTCTCTAGCAAAGAGGGTAGAAACTTACGCCTCTGCACCGATTTTGTTCATCAGTGAAAAACTTTTAATAAACGGTCCTGCCATAGCAGGTGTCTTGATCATCGCTTTAAAATCTCCTGTAGGAAACTTGAGTTTTCCAGTTGTAAATGCAATACCCATTCCTGTCATACCTAATGGCTTTTCCACCCATTTCATCCAGTCATCTTTAGATGCTCTCATATCCCAGTCTGGTGTCTCACCATTATAAGTACCGGCAGATACTGCTACACCTTTATCTACGACAAATACACATGAAGGTGTCTCTTCCCCTTTATAACCACAAGTAATTGTTGAGCTGAACTCGATGTCTGCCAGTTTGTTAGAAACCTCTGGGTCGTTGTTCCATGCCTCTTTTAACTCGTTGATCCATGCGTCTGTAAAAAGTTGTGCCATATAGTTGCTCCAAGAAAATTTAATATCAAAATAATTTCTTATATTTCTAATCTCTAGATATATAATTTTTTATTATTTTGTTCTGATAATTTAACTTTTAGAGACTTATGATGTTATTAATCAAATAATACTAATTATATATAATTCATTATGTTACTTTTTGTATCAATTGTATAATTAAAATTAATGTATAAATAAAACTGTAATATGTAAGGAGCAAGATGTCTTGTTGTCTTAGTTTTAAGAGCGTTAGTGTACATATTGTAAGAAGATGGTCTGATTTAAAAAAGGAAGGGTAAATTAAAAAGTAGTAACTATTTGATAGCTAGAGTACAAAGTTGATAACCTTTTATTTTAAAAGATCTCTACTTTGTACTCTAATGTGTAAAAGATGGAATTACATCCCCAAATAAGGTTTAAGTACCTCAGGAATGTTTACCGTTCCATCTTCATTTTGGTAGTTTTCCATAATAGCAACGATAGTACGACCAACGGCTAATGATGAACCGTTGAGTGTATGAAGCAGTGTGTTCTTCTTCTCGATTTTAGAACGTATTTTGGCACGTCTCGCCTGGAAGTCTCTGGTGTTACTGACAGAAGAGATCTCTCGGTAGGTGTTTTGTCCCGGTAACCATACTTCCAGGTCAACGGTGTACGCTGCGCTGAAACCCAGGTCTCCTGTACAGAGCTTTACAAGGCGATGTGGAAGTTCTAAGGCTGTCAGCAGGTCTGAAGCACAGCTTACCATCTCTTCAAAGATCGCATCACTCTCGTTTGGCTTGGCTATTGTTACAAGTTCCACCTTATGAAATTGATGTTGGCGGATGATACCACGAGTATCACGCCCTGCAGCACCGGCCTCTTTTCTAAAACATGAGGTGTAACCTGTCATCTTGATAGGGAGCTCTTTTTCAGGGATGATCTCATCTTGGTAGAGGTTTGTCAGCGGGACTTCTGCTGTTGGGATAAGATACATACCATCAGTAGTAACATAAAGGTCATCTTCAAACTTAGGAAGCTGTCCTGTACCCTCTAGTGCTTTGCGGTTGACAAGTTGGGGTACAGAGACCTCCATAAAGCCGCGTTCACGGTTGAAGTCGAGCATAAAGTTGATGAGTGCACGTTCTATACGTGCGCCCATGTCAAAGGCAACAGAAAAACGGCTTTTTGCTATTTTGACACCACGTTCGAAGTCGATCCAACCTGTAGTCTCAGCCAGCTCCCAGTGCTCTTTAGGCGTATAAGAGAAATCTTTAGGACGTAACACCTTTTTGATCTCGACATTGTCCTCTTCGTCTTTACCATCGGGAACACTGGCATCCGGAATGTTTGGTACCGCCATTACAAGAGAGGTCAAAGCCTCTTCTGCCTGACGTTGTGCCTCTTGGAGTTGAGCGACTAAGATCTTGTTCGCATCAACCTTTGCCTTGAGTTCTGCAATATCTTTACCCTCACGCTTGTAAACACCAAAAAGTTTACTCATAGCATTTTGGTCTGCCTGGGCACTTTCAAAAGCAGCTTTAGCTTTTTTAAGTGCTTCATTTTTCTCTTTTATACCCGCCATAGTCTCGGCAGTGACACCTTTACGTTGGAGCTGTGCGCTGACATGGTCAAACTCTTTTTGAAGCAGTTTAAGATCGATCATAATGTTCCTTGATGTGTTGAACGCCTTGTGTACTATACGGTATTTAAACAGCGTTCAAAATAGTGGCCGAATTATAACAAATTATATGTAAGAGTAGGTCTCATAGAGACCTGTAGGAAGAAGGATGCTTTATGGTGGTGTTACGGTAGAGACTACTCTACCACACACTCCTTGAGGTAAGTGAACTGATAGATATCAGACTCCTCATCGCCACCGCTCTCAATAGCTGCTGTAGAACCTTTGGCACGAACAGAGATATCGACTTTAGCATCCGGGCGAATACCTTTGGCGTTAAGTACAAAGTAATCTCCACCATCATCTCCATAAATAATATAGTTCCTGCCATCAATAGGCTGAGAAGTGGTTCCTGTAAGGTGAATCAAGAGTTTCTTTTTTTTGACATTTTCAGCAGTTGGGATCTCTCCACACTCTTTGACCATTGCAGCCATTTTTTCGACATATTGGCGTTGCTGCTCTGCTGCACGTTCTTGTTGTACCTTGCTTAAGAGGGCATTGACACGTTTCATGTCGGCCTTGGCCTCTCTTTTACCTAAAGAAGCTGCCCGTCCATAGTAGCTAAAAGCCTGATTGTAATCTTGCTTGGTACCAGCACCCTCTTCAAACATCTTGGCTAAAAGGTAAAATGCATCAGCACTTTTGGACTGAGACAAAAGGGTAAATGCACGTTTATAGAGTTTTAGGTCATAGTAGTACTGACCAAGATAGTCTGAGGCTTTGGTGTAGTTCTTCTGAGAAGCTTGGTGCAGAAGGTCGATAGCTTTGTCGGTTTTTCCTTCGTCGATCAAGACACGGGCATAATGGTACTGCGCAGGTGCATAACCGTTGGTTGCAGCCTTGTTTAACCACCCTATAGCTTCATCTTTATTACTTTTTAGATGGAAAAGATAGAGTTGATACTGTGCCTTAGGATCGTTAAGTGCAGCAGCTTTCAGGTACCACTTCAACGCAGTCTCTTTTTCTCCAAGATCTTCGTTCAGACGACCAAGGTTTAAATAAGAGGCTTTGATACCACCATCAGCAGCTTGCTGGTGCCACTTTAAGGCAAGCTCTTTGTCGCTTTTTTCATAAAGGATCCCGGCAGATCTTGCTGCTTGTGCATTGCCCATTTTGGCTGCTTTGATAAAGTACTCTAAAGCTTTTTTCTCTTTGCCTTGTTGCAAAAGTTGTTGCCCTTTTATGGCAAGCTTTTTTCCCATCTTTTTTTGGAAATCAAGATACTGTTTATTTTTATCAAAAAGAGGTGCTTTACTTCTCATGTATTTGTAATAGGGGGTGATAAACTTGTTTCCTGGAAAGGCAATTCCTCTTTTAAACTTCTCAACATCATCATCTTTAATGGTTTGAAGTGTCGCTTTTTTGATAGAACGAGAAAGTTGTGCGTATACAGACTTGACCTTGTTCCTTTGGCGGGCATACTCAAGTTTAGTTTGCTGGTATGCTCCTTTTTTGAGTTTTTTGCTGTTGAGTTTTTTGGCAGTTTCGTTGGCAGTCTCTAAGCGATCAAGAAACTCATCACACTCTTTTTCAATGGTGTTGGTAAGTTCGGCCTTGCCATCCAAAAAGTCACTACACTGTTGTGCTGCTGTAGTGTATTGGCTTAATTTAGGTGCCAAGGTGGCATCTGGTGATGCACCGCAGCCTAGCAAAAATATAAGGGGTATCAACCCCAGTAGATATAAACGCATTTTTTCCCTTTTATGATTATTATATTCTCTGAATGGATCAGAATTCCGGATCTTTTCAGAGGTTTTTGATATTTGAAGAATACACTGTTTTTACTAAAGGTTTCTTCAGAAGATACCTATCAATGGTGGTATTACAAAAACTCTGACAATAACTAACGTCTTAATTTTTTAGAACAGACTTTAAGGTCTTTAAATTGGTACAGAGTCTGTAATGTCCCTGCGTCACTGCTGATGAGTACAGGGTGACCTGTTGATCTTGCTCGGAAATTTACAGAGTAGTAACTGTCTATTTTTTTAGCAATATCCGGAGCGATCATATAGTAGTGTTGCTCATTGTCTCCATAGACCATAAACCCGTTTGCATCGCCGACAGGTTTGGCCGCAACACCAATAATATGCACGACTTTATCCTCTTTGGCGATGTTTTTACTGTTGGCCATGTTACCACAGGCTTTAGCGATCTCTTTTCGGCGTTGCTTCTCTTTTTTACCAATATACTTGGCCGCGATGCGCTCTTTTTTAGTCAAATGTTTTTGAAGACGCTTAAGATCTGCTATATGATTTCCGTGGTTAAGTTCATGGGCACGTTTATAGTAGCGGTAGGCCAGAACACTGTTCTTTTCAACACCGAGACCCGCTTCATTCATTTTAGCAAGCAGATAGTTGGCTGTGCCATTGTCAGTAGCCAAGATGAGTTTTCTAAAAGCCTCTTCATAACGTCCCTCTTCGTAATAGAGTTTTCCTAAGAAAAAATCACTGGCACTGATGCCGTTGTCATAGGCTCTGTTCAACCACAACAGGGCCTGCTCTTTTTGCTTTTGTTTCATTAATTGCAGACCATAAACAAACTGGGCTTGAGGGTAGTTGTTTTTAGCAGAACGTTCCAACCATTTATGAGCATCGTCTTGTAACTTTTTACTACTGGATTTACTGTCGATTTTAAAGAGACGGTACTGGGCGAGGGCATTTTTCTGTTTGGCTGCTTTAAGATACCATTCACGGGCTCTTTTAGGTAACTTGATACGGAGGTAGAGTCGAGCCAAATGTACCTCAGAAAGGTCAACACCTAGAGTGATAGCTTTTTTATGCCAGGTGATCGCTTTTTTAAGCTGCTTTTCTTCATAAACAAGTGCAACTAAAAAGGTGCCTTCCGGACTGTTCGCGTTGGCTGCAAGTTTAAAGGCTGTCAGGGCACTGCGTTTGTCTCCACTGCTTAGTGCTTTAAGACCTTCTGTGAGTTTCTCTTGTGCGTAACGGTGCTCGTAGTCAAGCAGTTGTGGGTTTTTGTCAAAACGCGGAGAAAACTTTTTAAGGTAGATGTACTCATCTTCAGTAATATGGTTGTCTGAAAAGAGCAGACAAAAAGCGGCACCGTTGATGTCATCTTCTTTGACAATATCAGGCATCTCACTTTGACATTTTTGTGCTAGCAGGGTCTTGTCTGCATGGATCTTTAAAGAGAGTAGGGACTCTTTGTCCGCAAGAGAGATATAGTGCGGCTCTTTTTGCTCCTCACCACGGATCTCACGCATCTCAGTCAACAGGGCATCTTCACGCTGGAGGTCCTTTGTAAAGCCTTGACACTCTTTGGCTAAGATCAGTGGCGGGTTTGTCTCACAAGCTTCTTTAAGCGTCTGGTACTCTTTAAGCTTTTCGTGAGGCACTGGCTTTGGGGCGCTACAGGCAGTAAAAAGAAGGAGTGTTGGTAACAGCAGTGCATAACGTAGGTTCATAAAGTCTTCCTTGGTTTAGTGACAGGGTTTTATATAGATAAGCTGGTAGACATCTACTGTACCACCGTGATCGTCGCTGATGGTAACAGCGAAACCTGTGGCTCGGGCCGTGATGTCGGCGTATTGGTATTGGGAAACACCGGCCTTTTGCTCTTTGTCAATAATGTAATAAGGTTTAGCATCTTCACTGGTGAGCATAAAGCCATAGGAGCCT
>JALWKG010000350.1 GCA_027081565.1 Helicobacteraceae bacterium | reverse complement strand
CTTTTCAACTCTGCCATAACCACATTTTCAAGCTCAGGATCGCCCTGCATCATCATGATCTTGTCACTTGCAATGTTGGACGTCAAGATAATGATGGTGTTGGTAAAGTCTACCGTCACCCCTTTGTTATCTGTCAAACGTCCGTCATCTAAAACCTGCAGCAACATATTAAAGACATCTGGATGTGCCTTCTCAACCTCATCGAACAGCACAACACTGTAAGGCTTACGACGCACCGCTTCTGTCAACTGACCACCTTCATCGTAGCCAACATACCCTGGAGGCGCACCTACAAGACGAGAAACCGCATGTTTCTCCATGTATTCACTCATGTCAAAACGAACCAAAGCCTCTTCTGAGTCAAACAAGAACTTCGCTAAGGTCTTAGCCGTCTGTGTCTTACCTACACCGGTTGGTCCAAGGAACAGAAATGAACCAATAGGACGGTTTTTGTCAGAGAGACCTGCTTTGTTACGTTTAATCGCACGAGAGACAGCAAAGGTCGCTTTTTCCTGACCAATGACATCTTTGTCCAACTCATCTTTGATGTGTAAGACCTTATCTTTTTCACTCTGCAACATCTTGTTGACCGGGATCCCTGTCCAACGGCTGACAATACCTGCAATAGAGTCTTCATCAACACTGTTTTTAAGCAAGACACCCTCTTTTTGCATCTCTTTCCATTTGGTTTGAAGGGCAACTTCTTCTTCATTGAGTTTTGGTATGTCTCCATACTCTATGGCAGCAGCCTTTTCGAAGTCTCCTCCGTTTTTAGCCATCTCTGCCTCACGACGTTTTGCCTCAACTTCATTTTTGATCTTTGCGATCGCGTCAAAGACCTCTTTTTCCTGCTCAAACTGTGTCTCTAAAGAGCGGCGCTTCTCTTCAGCATCTGCCAACTCTTTTTCGATCTCTTTGAGACGTTTTTCATTAGAGGCGTTTTCATCCATCTTCAATGCTTCGCGCTCCACCTGAAGCTCTTGTACTTCACGTTTTACCGCTGCAAGTACATGAGGCTCAGACTCGATCTGCATCTTCAGTTCCGCTGCCGCTTCATCTATAAGATCGATCGCCTTGTCTGGTAGGAAACGGTCTCCAATATAACGCTCAGAGAGTTTTGCAGCAGCAATAAGCGCCGAGTCAGTGATCGTGACATTATGGTGTGCCTCTAAACGCTCTTTGATCCCTCTTAGGATTTGAAGAGACTGGTTAATAGAAGGCTCATCTACTGTTACCGGTTGGAAACGACGCTGGAGTGCGG
Source organism: Helicobacteraceae bacterium (assembly GCA_027081565.1). Lineage (GTDB taxonomy): Bacteria > Campylobacterota > Campylobacteria > Campylobacterales > Sulfurimonadaceae > Sulfonitrofixus. Next base: position 8,813 of record JALWKG010000350.1, on the reverse strand, counting down.
TGTCCTTTTCAAAGAACTTGCGATACTCTTTAAGTGTCGTCGCACCAATAGTATGTAACTCTCCACGTGCCAGTGCTGGCTTTAAGATGTTGGCAGCATCCATACCACCCTCACCTGCACCCGCACCTACAATAGTGTGGATCTCATCAATGAAAAGGATGATGTTTCCGCTCTTTTTCACTTCGTCGATCACCGCTTTTAGACGGTCTTCAAACTCACCTCTGTATTTTGCACCTGCGATCAGTGCCGACATATCCAAGGCCACAAGACGCTTGTTTTGTAGGCTCAACGGTACCTCTTTATTATAGATACGCTGTGCAAGCCCTTCTGCCAAAGCAGTCTTACCTACACCCGGTTCTCCAAGAAGGATCGGGTTGTTTTTAGTTTTACGGATCAAGATCTGCATCATACGGTTGATCTCTTCGTCACGACCGATAACTGGAGCAAGCTTACCCTCTCCCGCTTCTGCTGTCAGATCAATACCGTACTTGTCCAGACTTTCCAGATTTTCATCCGCGGTCTGGGACTCGATCTTCTGACCCCCACGCATCGCTTCAAAAGTCTTGGTCAACTCCAGCATGTCAACATACTTGGAGATCACTTCTTTAAACGGTTCTTCTTTGAGATTTGCCAAAATGAAGGTGTCCACTGCCAAGAAGTTGTCACCTGTTTTAGTCATCTCACCAACACCACGTTCCAAGGCCTGAACCAAGTTACGTGATATACGTATGCTCTCTTTCGAGACAGATGAAGATTTTGGTAACTTGTCGGCTAAGGATTTCACGTCAAGTTCGATGGCTGTTTTATCAACATTCATCTTGTTGAATGCTTGGTTCAGCACTGAGTTACTGTTGGTAAGCAGCGCCCACAAAAAGTGTACCGGCTCTACTTCCATGTTTTTATTATGCAAAGCAAGTGAGAGTGCTGACTCTACTGCTTCGGTCATTTGGTGTGTTAGTTTTTCAAATATTGTATTCATAATTATTTCCTTTTAGCTTTTATTTGTGACATTATAGCAAGTTGAGTGTACTGTTGTCAAGTAAACTTGATAGAAAGTGACTAAAGTTTTACTTTTCAGTCTCTATTCCATCTTAAATCTTATTTATTGTAATCATAGCTATCTGGTTTTTTGCTTTTTCTTTATATGGTAATCTTAATTTTACTTATTGAGTTACTCAATATAATTTCTGTCTTGTTTAGTTTCTGCCTTATTATTTAGATTGTGGCAAACTGAACTTTTTACGACTCGATTCAGTGCCTCACTGCACTGTTGGTGCTAATCTTCTCTGTCGCGTCAGATAGGTTCGGAAACAGAGTTGTTATGCAAAGCATCAACGGCGTAGTCCCCAGAGAGAGGGAAGTCGGTAGCTACCGACCCAGAAGCCCGCTAGAGGCGATTTTTCTGTTTATCTTTTTTTCGAGTAAAAAAGATAAAGGGCAGCAAAATAAAGTTTCATACATCAATAAGTTTAAAAGCCAACAAGAAGAAAATACCTACATAAAATAGACAATTAACCAACATTTAACTATAATAGCGTCTTAAAAATCAAGAATAAGATCGGTTATCAATGAAAAACAAAAAATTCATGTTCTTAGGGGCTATGAGTGCTGCACTGACGCTCAGCCTCTCTTTTGGAAGCACACTCTTTGCAAAAGAGAACCTTGTTCAAGCACCTGTTGAGCAAAAAAGCATTGAAGCTTCCCGTCTACAAGCACTTGCCAAGTTCACAAAAGTACTGAGTATCGTTGAACGTTACAATGTGGATGACTTGACTATAGAAGAGCTTATGGACAAAGCACTTAAAGGTATGATGACCAACCTTGATGCCCACTCCAACTACCTTGATGCCAAAAGCTTTGAGAGTCTAAAAGTACAGACCAACGGAGAGTTTGGCGGGCTGGGTATTACTGTAGGTATGAAAGACGGGGCACTCACTGTGATCGCGCCACTGGAGGGAACACCTGCAGACAAAGCGGGCCTCAAGTCAGGCGACATCATCTTAAAGATCAATGACGCTTCAACACTTGGAATGAGTCTGGATGAAGCCGTAAGTATCATGCGTGGAAAAAAAGGTGATCCTATTGATATCACCATCGTGCGTAAAGGTGAGGGGAAACCTCTTGATATCCATATTGTTCGCGACATCATCAAAATAGAGTCTGTCTATGCTCGAACTGTTGGTGAGGACATCCTCTACATTCGTGTGACCAGTTTTGACAAAAAAGTGGTCGAGGGTGTCACAAAAGCCCTTAAAAAGTATGAAGGTCATTCAAAAGGTATTATCTTAGACCTACGGAACAACCCTGGTGGACTACTCGACCAGGCTGTTGGTCTTGTTGATATCTTTGTAGACAGTGGTAAGGTCGTCTCTCAAAAAGGACGTGACACACGTGAAAACGAGACCTATGTCGCACATCCGGAAAACACTTTAAGCAAAGCGCCACTTGTTGTTCTTGTGAATGGTGGAAGTGCCTCTGCTTCAGAGATCGTCAGTGGTGCTCTGCAAGATCATAAACGTGCTGTTGTTGTGGGAACCAAGACTTTTGGAAAAGGCTCAGTTCAAGTGATCTTGCCGATCACAAAGACAGATGCTATAAAGCTTACAGTAGCACGATACTACCTTCCAAGCGGACGTACCATACAGGCGGTAGGTGTTACACCTGACATCAAAGTACTTGCAGGAAGTGTCGACACAGTCGAAAACAAGTTTGCTCTTAAAGAGGCCGACCTTAAAAAGCACCTTGAAAGCGAACTTGAAAAAGTCGATGGCAAAAAGAAAAACGCTGTAGACGAAGACCAGGATGATAAAACTATCATCACAGAAGAACAGTTGACAAAAGATATCCAACTTAAAGAAGGTACTGATATTATCAAAGCCCTCATTATAGTTAAAGGGTAATCCCTTGAAAGCCACAAACGCTTAAACGGATTGTAAGAGAAAAGACAGGGGTACTTAAAGGTACTCAACAAAATTTAAACACATAAGGAAAACAATGACTGCAATTATTAATATCTCACTAAAAAACGGTGTCTTGGACTCTCAAGGTAAAGCGGTACACCATGCGCTTGACTCTCTTCACTTTGAAAATGTTGAAGATGTACGTGTCGGCCGTCAGATCGTCATGAAACTTTCTCAGACAGACGAGACTAAAGCTTTAGAAGAGGTAACACAGATGTGTGAAGACCTACTTGCTAACACAGTGATCGAAGATTACGAGATCGAGCTGGTAAAGTAATGAAAGTAGGTATCGTTCAGTTTCCAGGTACCAACTGTGAGTATGACACACAATATGCTTTTGAAAAGCTAGGTGCGCAGACCTCTATACTTTGGCATGAAGATACTGCTGTTGCAGCGGACTTGGACCTTATTGTTATCGCTGGTGGCTTCTCTTATGGTGATTACTTGCGTTCAGGTGCTATCGCTTCTAAATCACCGATTATGAAAGCGGTTAAAGCCCATGCTGAAGCGGGTAAAAAAGTACTGGGGATCTGTAATGGTTTCCAAGTCTTAACAGAGACCCACATGCTTCCAGGTGCCCTTAAACGTAATGAGCACCTGCACTTTATCTCTAAACACCACAATCTAAAAGTAGCAAGTAACGCAAATGATTTTTTAGAAAAGTTTGACAACTCTGATGTCGTCAACATTCCTATTGCCCACCATGATGGAAACTTTTTCATCGATGCAGATGGCCTTAAAGAGCTTTATGACAATGATCAAGTACTACTTCACTACTGTGACGCACAAGGTAACATCTCCAATCCCAACGGTTCCGTAGACAGTATCGCCGGTATCTGTAATAAAGAAAAAAATGTCTTTGGTCTTATGCCTCACCCAGAGCGTGCTATGGAAGAGGTTTTAGGATCTGCAGATGGCATTAAGATGCTTGAAGGGCTAATGTAGCTTTGAGACAGTTACTCTTTGTTTTCAGCCTTTTCCTGGCTGCTTTTGTGACGCCAGCAACACTACAGGCACAACAAAAAGTAATCTACCTCTCTTATTATGGAGACGACGCCATACCTGAACGTGTTTATAATGGCGAGTACTTCTCTGTCACCTATAAAACCCTCTCCACCATTCGTCAGCACAACAAACTCAAGTACCACTTTAAAGGTGGTCGTGGCGTCAGTTTACAAAATGGTGCACCTTACCGCAAAGACAAAGGCAGTTATGTCTTAGATACTTTTTACTTTTTAGCCACTTCAAGTAACATCGTATTACCTACTGTTACGGCAAGTCTAGAGGGGCATAAAGCCTCTTTAAAAGGCGAGAAAATAGAGGGAGTCACCCTTAATCCTGATCAAAAATTTTCGGGGATTTTGGCAGACTCTTTCAAAGTGACTAACATCGATGCTAAAAAGTATGATAACAAACACAACATCGTCACTTTTGAAGCGACAGCAAAGCACTGTAACATAAAAGCATTTCATCTTAAACTTGCCAACGAACAAGGTTTTGAGCGCAGTAAAACAGGGATTACACACTCCAGTATGACCTACTATGTGGTTATACCAAAGAAGTATGACAAACTTGAGTTCACCTACTTTAACCTCAAAAAAGAGCATTTTGTCAAACTGAAGATGCCTATTGAAGTGGTGGATGATTCTGTTTCTACCCAAACAGACCTCAAACCTACAGAGAACAAAAATTACCTCATAAAGATCGCTGTGGCTGCTGCAGTGATCGTTATCGTGTTGATCGTTTTCATAGTCTACCGAAAGTGGTGGATATTGGTTTTTATATTAATCCCAGCTGCCTATATAGCAATGCAGGCACGCCCCGCTAAAGAGATCTGTGTACAAGCCAACACACCTCTCTATCTTTTACCTATAGAAAATGCTACCGTCTTTGATGTCTTGAGTACTCAAGGGAACTTTGAGGTCAAGCATGAGATAGAAGGATACAAACAGATCACACACAACAAAAAAATAGGATGGATCAGTGAAGACAATATTTGCTCGAATTAATTGGTTCTATGACATCTTGATCATTTTTACCGGCCTAGGTATAAAGATCCTGGTTTGGAAGTTAGTACCTAAACCTTATGGCTCCAAGATCGCTTCATGTTTTATTCATACCATGATGTTTAACCCTGTCAAAAAAATAGGGGAGATCGATCCTGAAGCACAAATGCTTATAGCAAACCATCAAAGTGACATCGACATCTCAGCCCTTGAGTGTACTACCAAGAGAGATCTTGTGTGGGTCGCAAAAAAAGAGCTTTTCAGTGTACCTTTTTTTGGACTTGCGATCCGACTTTCAGATGATATTCCTGTAGATCGTGGTTCTAAAGCAGCACTGGTCTCCTTAGTCAAAGAGACTAAAAAGCGTTTGGAGCAGGGCCGTTGTGTGGTAATGTTCCCTGAAGGTACACGTCAAAATGGCAGTAAGATGCTCACATTTAAGCCTGGTGCCAAGATGGTAGCTGACAAGTTCAAACTACGTGTTCAGCCTGTTGTTCTTATTAACACTGCTCGCTATTTTGACCTTAAAAACAAAACTGGGAGTACTGGTACTATCACCGTTGTTTATCTAGACTCTTTTATGGCCTCAAAAGAGGATCCAAACTGGCTTAGTGACCTGCAGACTACCATGCAGGCAACTTACGATGAGTATGTTGCCAAACTTGACACTTAAGGGAAAAGTATGAGTTGGCAGACCCTACTCGCTATTGGAATGGGTGGTTTTCTAGGCGCGATCTCTCGTGCTTATCTTAACGGACTGGTCTCTAACCACTTTCCCCATACCTTACCCTTTGGAACACTCAGTGTCAACCTTCTGGGTTCTCTTATCATTGGTATACTTTTTGCCATTTTTGCCAACACAACACAAGATACAGCTCTCTCGGTCAACATGAAGTCATTTCTCACAACTGGTTTTCTAGGTGCACTGACCACCTACTCTACTTTTGCGATGGAGAGTTTCTTTTTAATACAGGGAGGCAGTCTCTTTTTAGCTGCGATCAACATGGGTATTAATGTTTTTGGAACAGTACTTATGGCTGGGATTGGCTTTACATTGACCAGTTCTTTTTTTAATTAAACAGTTCCTTCTCTAAATGTGTTTAGAAAATATCTATAAATACAATAATATTAGTCCGTAGTGCAAAGATCTGTCCTCGTGAACTCCTGCCTTCGCAGTAGTGACAGAAGCAGCTTATCTATTTGTTACTATTTATGCTGATTTTCCAAGATTATAAGGTCTGGAGTGGCTAAAGAGAGTCCTTGTTCTACAGAAGATTCATAACACAGGCGCAGCAGGCGGTTTCTTGTACATACTATATGTTTACGTACATTACGGGTCAACTTTGTTTTTGGAAGACTGTCAAGGAAATAGGCCAGAGTAAACTCCAAAGCATAATCTCCGGTCTCAGTCATCATCCACTCTATCTCAAGGTTAGGATTGGTCTTGACCAAATCATCCTCTTTTGCCCGTTCCGCGACATTTTTAAACATCTCATCCACCTGCTTTAAAAACTCACGCATGGCACTTGGCTGATGGCTTTTAATGTCTAAGGTCCCATCAATCTGCGGATATCCTATTTTGAATGTCAACGTATGTCTCAGACCATCAGTCGAAGCTTTTTTACTGAGGTTATCAATATGCTGTTCAATAAGCTTCGAGTTACGTATCAAGGTCTTAGTGTTGGTACGCGTGTTGAAAAGAAGTGTATAGATGAAGGTCACTCTTGAGATGATGTAATCATCAGGCATCCCCTCAATATGTACCACATCTCCATCTTCAATCATATCTGAACTCAGGATCACCATACAGTAGTAAGGATCAGGTGCCCATATAGAGTTAGTCAATGCTAAGAAAGCAACAATTAATCCTAACAGGCCCGTCGTCTCCAACATAGAGCTTAGACCCCATGCTTTTATGATGAGATAGACAGCAACAAAAATGATAATAGTAATAGTAAAGATATCAACAAGACGGCTATTATAGGTGTCAATATAGACTATTTTTTTGTCCATCTCCTTCTCTCTACCAAACTTCTTACGAGAGACAAGGGAGATGGCATTATAGACAAAGGCTGAAATATAGACGACGATAAGAGTATAGGCAAAGCCACTAAAATAGTTGTCATACGCCTCTGTCACAAAGGAGATGAGAAAATCCAATATCGTAAAGAGGGCAAAAAGCAAGTTTACCGAACGCAAAATACTCAGTTGAAACTTATTTTCATTACCTGAGTTAAAAAAGCGGATGATCTTTGGAGCGAAGATATAGAGCCCGATGTTTATCAAGACGATACTTATACTGTAGGTCACTTCAAACCAATTCAGATGTTCCAGATCAGGAAGATAGACTGTAAGCCCTAAGACCTTATAGCTAACGGTGTGCTGCATCATCTTTAAACTCCTTGATGATCTTTAAATACTCTTTAAGATTTTCAAAACGGTGGTTACCACCCTCTTCAATAATGATCTTGGCACCTTTATATTTTTCTGCAGCTTTTTTGTAGTCCAAAAGTTCATCACCTGTTTGTAAAAGCAGCAGATAGCGTTTGGGGTCGACAGGTTTGGCTATGGCAAACTCAAAAAGTGCCTTAAGATCGTCCCGTGTAAATTCAAATGCCTCTCCACTGCACCAATAGTGGTTGGTCCCAACAAAGGGGGCCAACGTAATAAAAGGTTCTGTAGAAGGGTTGATAAGCACCGCTTTCATACGTAAGAGCTCTGCAAAATAACTGGCATAATAACCACCAAGAGAAGAACCAATGATCAAAGAGACCTCATGTTCAATGATCAGTTTTTTTATAAAACTTATGGCCTCTGCCGGTGACACAGGAAGATCCGGAGAGAGTACATAATCTTCTCCAAAATAGTTTTTAAGTAATTTACTTTTTGTTGAGTCCCCGCAAGAGGCAAAGCCATGAAGATACAAGATCATTTTATACTCACTTTCAGACCTGGGTCCATAATCAGTTTTTGCTGCATTGCATAGCCCATAAATAGTGTAAAGAAATCTGCCAGACTCATGGATTTTGGGTTCTCTATTTTAATATAAATATGTCTGCTTGTACCCTTGAGTATAGCTTCTAATTTCTTTTCAAGTTGATTGTTTTTGTTCAAAAGTGCATCAAACACAAGGTCTTTTTTACTGGTCTCTGTGATGGTTGAATGCATCTGTTTGAGCAATGATGTTATAAGCTCTTTTTGAGTGTAAACCTTACTCCCAAGCAATCCATAACTGGTGTTGACACTCTGATGTGCTTCATCTCCCTTGACCTTAGACATATCGCTTTTGTAGTTTATGTATATAAGGTTCTTAAAAAAGCCTTTAGGGTTCTCAATTTTAATGTCTATATCGTTGATAACTATAAATGCCAACATTCCCATAGAATTCTGTTCAGCACTCTCTTGAAGTTTTTTGAGTCCCTCTTTAATAGTGTAGCGGGTCTTAAAACTTATACTGAATTTTCCTGTACGTAGGCTACCTTTGTCTTTGATAACCGTATCTTTACCCTCATTTTTCAAAGTCAGTGAATAATCAGCGTCGCTTGGTGTGTCAAGATACTTTTGAAAATAACGATACTGCTCACTTTTTTTACCAAAGGCTTCCGCCATCTCTTTTTTGTTAAAAAAGAGGTTGTGCCCATCCTCACGAATATCTTTCAATGCTATAGAGAAGTGGCGACCTTCATCTTTTTTCAAGTCACTACTGCCATGTTTGAACTGCAGGAATGCTTTGACATTGTATAACTTCAGTGAGGCTATCTCTAGTTTACTCTTCTTCTGTGTCTCTATATCCCTATTCGTCAGAACCAAGTCCTTAACAAAACAGTCCCCTTTAGTACAAGAGACC
>JALWKG010000349.1 GCA_027081565.1 Helicobacteraceae bacterium | reverse complement strand
GGATGCGTTTGGGTGTGCTCTTCTTGGCTTTTTTCTGAGGGTAGAGCAGAGGGTCATCCTGTACCGCTTTACAGACAGACTCAAATGGGCACTGCTCGCAGTCGGCACTTTTGGCTTGACAGAGTGTCGCACCGATATCCATCATGGCCTGGTTGTAGTGGTAGGGGTCTGTTTTATCAAAAAGTACATAAGCCTTTTCCCACAGCACCTTCTCTTTCGCCTCTTTAAGACCAAAAACACGGTACAAAATACGTTTGACATTGGCATCGAGTATAGGGACGGGGGTATGGTAGGAAAAAGCGGCAACAGCATGGGCCGTACTCTGACCAATACCGGGGAGTTTCACCAGTTCTTTAACGCTCTTTGGTAATTTGTCATGACAGATCTGGGCCGTTTTATGTAGGTTACGGCAGCGGGTGTAGTATCCTAAACCCTCCCACATTTTGAGGACATCATCTTCATGAGCATTGGCAAGATCTTTTAGGGTTGGGAAGGCCTCTAAAAAAGGGAAGTAGAAACGTTCCAGCACTGTCTTGACCTGAGTCTGCTGCAGCATAACCTCACTGACCCAGATCCTGTAAGCATCGTCAGTTTGACGCCATGGAAGCTCGTGGCGACCATTGTCTTGGTACCATTGTTGAAGGTTTTGATGGACTTTTTTATACATAAGGTATTGTACTAGAGCGTAGCTCTAAAAAGCTTATATAGATAAGAAGGTATTGAAAGTTTATGTTGTCAGTAAGATAACCATGTATAGTTGGTCAATAAAGTATTTATTTGTTTTGCATAAAACCCAAAATATATTTCTATAACCTACAATCCGACATAAAGGTGTCGGTTTATATGGCTATACTACATCAAAAGTAAAGGAGATAGAAACTTTGAACACAATTTACAACTACAACTTTTGGAAATCACTACTGTTTAGACAGAACGACCACCACCGTTATGGTGTCTTTCGCCATACGATGATGGTGGTCTATCATCTACTTAAAATGGGGCAGTATAAGATGCTGACAGCAGGTCTGCTACATGACATCGGTAAGCCACATACTGCCAAAGCAGATGCAAAGGACATTGCTAGGGGAAGAGGAGAACTCTCTTTTACCAACCACGAAGAGCTCTCATACCAGATCATCAAGAGTTGGCCTTTTATCAGTGACTACACCAAGCAGCTCGTCAGACATCACTACCTTATAAGAGGTATGAGCAAAGCCAAACAAAAAGGTGAGATGGCGAAGTACAGAAGACTCAACAGAGTGTGGGATCCTCTCTCACCAAAGGTAAAAGAGGATCTGGCCATCTTTTTAAAAGCTGATGACTTGGCTAAAAAGTAGGAGTGATTAAACAATGGCATACAAACACGACTATGATAAGACACTCTATAGGCTCAACACCATACTCTCCCGTCTTAATGATGGTGAGGCACTCTCTGTAAAAAAGTTGGCAAACGAGTTCAATGTGAGTGAAAGAACTTTACAGAGAGATTTTAAAGAGCGATTGGTCTCACTTTATCCCATCTATCAAGAGAAGCGATTGTGGAGGATGCAGAGTGGCTTTAAACTTGAAAAACAAAATGCAACTGAAGATGATCTAATCTTAGGTATCTTGAAAAAAATGACAGAGGGGATGGGAACGGTTTTTTCAGCAAAAGCCAACAACTTGCTCTCCAAAATTCATAATGATTCTGAGAACCCTATCTATGCGAAACACAGCATGGAGGATATTAGCACCCATCTTGAAGAGATACAGACACTTACAAAAGCGATAGAGACAAAACATATTATCACCTGCACCTATGCCAAAGACAGAGCTCCTGTAAGAAAACGAACGATCAAGCCTTTAAAAGTTGTCACCTTTGACGGGTTTTGGTATTTGGTAGGACTCAATGAAGATGACGAGATACGAAAATACTACCTCAAAAACATCACTCACATATATATTACTGATAGAGTGTTTAAAAGTAGCACACAGATAGACAAGATGCTTCAAGATGCCGTTTCTATTTGGTTCAATGCAGAGCAAGAACCTTTTAAAGTACAACTCAAAGCAGATGCCGAGATAGCAAAGTACTTTAAGCGAAAACCATTGGCTACTCAGAGCATTGAAGAGGAGGATGCTGATGGAAGCATTGTTATCTCTTTGATGGTTACAAATGAGGTTGAGGTGATGCAGTTGGTAAAGTGCCGATTACCACACCTGCACATTATCGAGCCGATGTGGATTAAAGATAAAATTCAAAACGATATAAAAAGCTTCATAACAACATAAAAGGAGTGCCAATAGATTAACGCCTTAAATAGGTGTCCATTCCTTTTTTTTAAAGCACTTTCTTTA
>JALWKG010000348.1 GCA_027081565.1 Helicobacteraceae bacterium | reverse complement strand
CGTGCCAAGAAAAAGGGTTACGCAAAAAAATTAAAACCTTTGATAAAAATACATAGTAGTGTTTTAGGTCTACTTTTTATTATCCCTATGGTGCTGTTCTCACTGACAGGAATAGTGTTAGATCATAGTCAGTTCTTTAATCAGTATATTAAAAAAGTGACACTGCCTCATGTTGTCTTGCCTCCAGTCTATAGTACATTACATGAAGATGTCTGGTCTGTTGACTATGATGGAGCGTCTTATCGTATAGGAAATCGTTACGGCATCTATAAAAGTAGTGATCTGAAAGATTGGAAGTTTGAGAACAGAGGTTTGGCCTATAGGATGGAGCGTTTTGAGGAGACACTTGTTGTGAGTGGTATGGGCGCACCAAACCGTAGTTATAGTGATGAAAGTGGCTGGAAGATCTTAGCAAAGACACCCCATATGTTTAAAGATGTCTGGAAAGTGGACGGTAAGTTTCACTACTTTTCTACACATCACCTAGTGGAGACTTTACCTAGCTTTGATAATACGACACTTTATTCACTGTTATTAGCACTGCATGATGGGACATTTTTTGCTTCTTGGTGGATCTATATTAATGATATTGCAGCTATTTTATTGCTTATATTACTTTTTACTGGAACACTGCGTTGGTTAAAAAAGAAAAAGAAAATATAGTACCCTTAAAAAAGCAGTAAAAGAGAAGTCTCTCTTTTACTGCTTGGAGAAGTTGTCTACTTTTCCGACAGCACAGGAGACGAAGCTTTTGGCTTTGGTCGTTCCTGTCTCAAAAAGATTTAACTTCTCATCACTCATAGGGTAACCAAGACCACGCAAAAGTGTACGCAACTCTTGCTCTTGAGCCTCTTCAACCTCTAATGTGATCTCTCTTGGCATGGTCTCCAAGTTTACTTCTACTTCACCAAACGGCTCTAGAAGTTTTGTTTTCAGGGTTGAGGCACAACCGCCGCATTTGACATTTTCTACTTGATAAGTTTGTAACATAAAGTCTCCTTTTCTCTTTTGACACCTATTATGCCCAAGTTTTGTGAAGCCTTTGTGAATACCAACTTTAAGAGGATTTTAGTACACTTAAATTATGAAATGGTATCACTCAATAAAATTTAAAAATGCATTTTTCTTTCTGCTTGTTGCTTCTCTTTTTGTAGTGGCGATGATGCTCTTTTTTACCAACCTCAAAGAACAGCGTCTTGCAGAGCGGGCTGAGTCTGCGGTGACGCTGGCGACAAACGATGTGGTGAAAAGACTACTGCTCACCCAACAGCGTAATGAACAGATCGTTGAAGATATGGCGGATGTAGCCAGTCTGCAGATGTTTGACCCGATGGTCATTACAAAACTGCTGCATGTGTCACAGGAGAACGAGATCGTCAGTGGTGGTGTGTGGTTTGAGGCTTATGGGAGTGCACCTAAAGCATACTTTTTTCATCGTGATGATAAGGGTGACTTTGTCATGATAGATGAGTATGTACAAAAGAGTGGCCTTGCTTATGAGCAGATGGAGTTTTACGTTCTGGCCAAAGAGCTCAAAGAGGGTGAGACTTTCTGGACCAAAGCCTATACTGACCTGGTGACAAAAATACGGATGATCACAGTAGTCTCACCTGTCTATAGAGATGGCCAATTTGTCGGAGTGGCAAGTGTCGATATCAAGCTGAGCTTGAAACAGAAGCAGATATTTTCCAAACTGGTGGATTCTGATGAGCGATATTTTCTGTTAACTGACCGTATTGGTGAGCCGTTGATCTACTCTCAAGAACTGGCAGGACTTATTAAAAAACCGCAAAAATTAAAAGGTCAATATACTTCAGTCGGTTTCTTTTTTGAACATCAATCGCAGCAACAGCAATCAGTTCTGGCAAAAAAACTGATGAAAGCCTCAGCCGACTTCACGGCAGAAGAAGCCAACCTGCTGGCCCATGAACTTGAACATAAAAATAGTAGTCATGCAGAAAAACTGCTTTTTCAGTCAAATATAATTTATAATGATCCGGTCTTTCATGAGCCTTCTGTTGTAGCAGCCTACTATTTTCCTCATACTGGTTTTCAAATGCTTATTGCGATCCCCGAACATATTATTTTGAAAGATACCATAGCCGTTTATGACAAGATCATGATAATCACTGCTGTATTTGCTGCAATAGCTGCAATTTTTGGCTTTTTACTAATACGACGGAGTGTTGTCGAGCCGTTGCAGTCTATTGGTGAGCAGATCGAAACGACATCAGATGAGGGGTTCATCATGCTTGAGACGAAAGACAAGGGAGAGATCGGTTTATTGGTTGACAAACTCAACGAACGCAGTCGAGCGCTGCAGGTGTCGAGAGAAAATGAGATGCAAAACGAA
>JALWKG010000347.1 GCA_027081565.1 Helicobacteraceae bacterium | reverse complement strand
TGACATGACAATGTTTTCAAGTGTAGGAAGTACAGAGAGGGTACAGGCCTCCGGTGTCTCTAGAACAACAGTAGTAATAGGGCATCCTCTCAGTTTGGAGACTTCATCACTTAAGGCATCGATGTAGTCTTGTGTGACTTCATGTTTGGTGTCACAGCGGGTAGGAAGCAGTGTGTTTTCCAAGATATACTCTTCGGCGATGGTGACCAACTCTAAATGTTTTTCATAAGACTTTTTAGCATCATCATCAAAGGTAAAGAGGCCATGGTTGAGTAAAATGATCCCTTCGAGTGTTGACCAGTTGATCTCTTTAGTTTTAGCATAGATCTCTTTGGAAAGTATAAATCCGGGCATAACGTAGTCAATTATAAGTACATTGTCTCCGTAGAGCTTTGTAAGTGTCTCTTTACCATTAGGTGTGTTTGAGATCGTGACAATAGCATCGGTATGGGTATGGTCAACAAAAGCAAAAGGGATAATGGCATGCAAGATCGCTTCGATAGATGGGTTGGGCGCGTCTGGATCTCTGAGTGCCTGACGCTGCTCAGAAACCATTTGTGTATCACTAAGCTCATCTCGTGTTGCCATCTCCTGCAAGACCTTGAGATCAACGGGTGCAAAACCAGCTTCTTCGATGTCGACAAGGTTCCAGCCACTGCCTTTCACATAGAGCGTGTTAGTGTCTTTATATGAGGTGTTACCTCCGCCATGAAGGACAAGGTCTTCTGATTGACCAAGAAGTTGGGAGGTGTAAACACGCATTTGCAGTGGAGTGGTTAATGTTTTTGCTTTAGCATCATCAAATAGACTTTTCATAAGGCTCACTTAGAGAATTTTTCTAGCTGTATTGTAGCAACAAAACTATAATCATTTATGTTAAAATCCTTTTACTATAAATATTCAAGGAATTTTCAATGCCATTATTAGACAGCTTTACCGTAGATCACACCATTATGCCAGCACCAGCCGTTCGTCGTGCTAAAGGGATGAAAACACCATGTGGTGACAAACTTACTGTTTTTGACCTTCGTTTTTACAAACCAAACAAGGCAAAGATGAGTACAGAAGGTGCCCATACACTGGAACACCTTTTTGCCGGTTTTATGCGCGATCATCTAAATTCTGACAATGTTGAGATCATTGACCTCTCTCCTATGGGATGTCAAACTGGTTTTTACATGAGTCTGATCGGTGAGCCTGAAGAAGAAAAGGTGGCTGAAGCATGGAAGGCATCGATGAAAGATGTACTTGAGGTAAAAAGCCAAAATGACATTCCTGAACTGAACATCTATCAGTGTGGAACCTACAAGATGCACTCTCTTCAAGATGCCAAGAAGATCGCTCAGGATGTCTTGAACGAAGGTATTGGGATCATGGATAACGATGCTTTGGCTCTGGACCTCTCTAAAGTAGGGCAGGCGTAGTTATGTTGATCTTGCTACCTATGGACAGTGATGATACACAAGAGGGAAGACTCGTCCCCGTACTCGAAGCTAAAAAATGGGCCCTTCTTAATGTAGAAGAGGGTCAGATCGTAGAGATCAACTACTATGATACAAAAGAAGAGATCACAGAATGGATCGAAGTTGTTGTTGTAACGGGTGATTATGAGCCAGTTCAAGACTTTATGGAGAAGCAGATCATGGTACTGGTCGCGCATACCCAACGCTCTATAGATGATGTTTTTGAAGCCTTTTTATTTAAAGAACTTCACGACATGCCATTTTAGGGAGTCAGGAGCACTTTATGCAGTCCTACAAACAGTTCCTGGAGCTAATTCAACCACAGCCAGGCTTTAAGGTGTTAGAGATCACCTCTCATGCTGATGCATTGACTGCGGCAGTGATAGGACATCTTCAACCTTTTAGAAATCACCGTATGGGGATCGCCTGTTACCCGGGTGAGCACCAACACTTTGAAGCAAGTGAGACACTTAAAGTTGAAGAGGTGTCTAACTATAGCCTCCCTTTTCGTGCCCTGCCTAGAGACAACGATATTGTGATCATCCGTGATGTGCTGCATAAACATACTCACTCTGAACGTATCTTGAAGTCTATCTACACTACTTTAGCTAACACTGGCGACGTCATCATCGTGACCAAATCAGAAGAAGCCGATATAGAAGCACAAAAAGATCTTTTGGAACGATTGGAGTTTCGCTCAGCCAACAGTATTGAGATCTTAGACGGGTACACTCTTGTCATGGCAAAAAAAATGCACATGTGGGGTAATGGTTTATAAAAGCGATAGATCTTTATTTTTAACAATAGTGTAAAGCCAGACCCCTGGGCGAGAGAAGCGATAGACAAAAAAAGTTGTACAATACTTTCAAAGGATTATAATGGGGTTTGAAAGTTTAGAACAC
>JALWKG010000346.1 GCA_027081565.1 Helicobacteraceae bacterium | reverse complement strand
CTCTCTGCACGTAAAAGCATTTGGGCACCAGATATTGATGGCGAGATCTATGTCAATGACAAAGCTTTTGATGAAGAGCTTGAGTTTGGAGTACTTTATCGTGCTAAAGTCACAGACCTTGTAGGAACAACGCTCACGGCCACTGCCCTTGGACATGTTAAATAAAAAGAGTCTCTCTTCTTTGAAAGAGGGAAAAAACCTTTTAGCCTTCTCCGGCGGTGTGGACTCCTCTGCCCTCTTCTTCTTGTTACAAAGACAAAACATCCTTTTTGATATCGCTATAGTCAACTACCAAATGCGTGAGCAAGCAGCTGAAGAGATCGCTTATGCCCAAAGCCTTGCCAAGAGCTATGACAAAGAATGTTACCTTTTAGAGGTCACACTGGAAAAAGCCAATTTTGAAGCACAAGCACGTAAGGTACGTTACGACTTTTTTGAAACACTTGTCCAACAGTATCACTATGACCACCTCATCACTGCCCATCAACTCGACGATCGACTCGAATGGCTTTTGATGCAGCTTAGCAAGGGTGCCGGTCTGCATGAGCTTTTAGGGATGCAGACTATAGAAAAACGACCTAATTATCTTATGGTCCGTCCCTTGGTAGAGACAACCAAAGCGACACTTTTAACCTATCTTCAAACAGAAGAGATACCCTACTTTTTAGACCAAAGCAACCAAGATACCCACTACAAACGCAACTTTT
The DNA here is from genome assembly GCA_027081565.1 of Helicobacteraceae bacterium. Classification (GTDB taxonomy): domain Bacteria; phylum Campylobacterota; class Campylobacteria; order Campylobacterales; family Sulfurimonadaceae; genus Sulfonitrofixus. Next base: position 1,660 of record JALWKG010000346.1, on the reverse strand, counting down.
TTCGGCGCCACATCGCGGCACCGCTACTTGAGGATTATGCCCAGGGTATTAAAAACAGTTTTAACTTCTTACAAGAGGACCTTGAAGCGCTGCGGGGACAACAACCTGTCCTGCAACAGACTAACCAACTCTACTACTTCAAACAAGCCCACTCTCGACGCAGCAGTCTTATATTAATCGACAAAATTTTAAAAGCTAATGGGTTTTTGATGAGACAGGGGGATAAAGAGGCACTCAAAAGTAGTGATGAGCACGTAGTGGGGCGTCGTTTTGTGGTCACTTTTTCAAACTTTCATATTTTCATAGCACCTTACGTAGAACATACTATGACAAAAGCTTTTAGAGAGCAGTGTCGGCTTTTAAAGATCCCTCAAAAACTCAGACCCTACCTCTGCCAAGACAGCGAAGCATTTGAAGCTGTTGTCACACTTTTAAAAGAGTGCTGAAAAGCACCAGTATTATACTCCGTACCTTAGTGTTTCCGAGTATAGACTTTCAAAATAAAATGGGTCTCTAAACCCTCTTTAGTACTGCGAAACTGCTGAGTAGAGACCACTTCTGCAGCCCAATCAAACTGATTTAACTGATCAACAAAACGGTAAAAACTGAGCGGTGACATCGTAATAGCAGTGATCTCTACAATATCTGTCTGACGACCCGCCTCTTTTTCCGTGGTAATACTTCTTAAACTGTAACGTTTGAAGTACTTGGCTATAAAATGTTCAAAACGTCGCTCATCAAACCTTTTTTGTAAAGCCAGGTCTACACTTTTTTCTTCTTCTTGCAGTTGCTGCAACTGTTTATATTTTTCATCAAAACGCTTCTCTGCAACTTCCAACTTCTCCTGCTGCTGTTCTAAGGCTATGTTCAATTGACGTTGCGCCTTGATCTTTGGTGTAAATACAAAAAATCCAAAAGAGACCACCACACTCATCAAAAGAAAGATGAACATAACCAAAACAAAAGAGGCAAACTTACTCACTGCTTCACCTCCACTATAGAGATATTACTAAAATCGTATGCACCATCTGCTCTCTTTTTAAACTTTGTACTGCTACGTGCAAAAAGTGAGTCTAAAGAGCGTTGGAAACTCTGTAAAAAAGTTTTTTTACTCTTAGTCATCCCTTTAAGACGAAGCGTTCCTTTACGAAACTCTGCCATCTCTAAAACAACACCATCAGGCACCAGGTCAAAAAAGTTTTTGACATTCTCTTTTTTGAGCCGGTTTCTTGTGCTGATCTGTTCACGGAACTTCTCAATAAGTTGGAGTCGAGTGATCTCTTTTGAAATCGCTTGTTCTTTGACTTCAAGATCGCTTAATCGCGTTTTGACATTCTGAAGCAGCAGGGTCTCTTTACTTATACTATGGTTTAAAAAGATATTTGCTATGAACATAAGGGTTAGCAAGAGTACAAAAATAGAGAGAAGCCACTGAAATTCACTGCCTAAGATCTTTTTAGGGCGGGCTTGAATGAAACTTTCACTCATTACACTTCCTTTTCAGCTAAGAGTGCCAACTCTAAACCTAAGTCAATCTCTTCTCTAGTTACTTCTGTAAAAAGTACCTCTTCAAGACTGTTTTCCAGCCTTGTATCAAAACTCAACGTATCTGCTATAGAGACATGCTCTATAAACATACTTTCATCGATCTTAGTGTCAT
>JALWKG010000345.1 GCA_027081565.1 Helicobacteraceae bacterium | reverse complement strand
TGTTGTGACCAATCCATCCATAAAGAGGGCATCTAGATTAAAAGTTGTTCCGATGTTGATAAAAAATACAGGGATTAAAAACCCAAAACCGTAACTGGCCAAACGGTGAGGCAGATCATGTTTATGGGTGAAAAATGTGGGAATAAACATCCCTGCAATAAAGGCTCCAAAGGCGAGTTCAAGATGCAGGTAAAGCATCACAGCGACCAGTATAAGTAAAATACCGATAGAGAGACGGAGGTCTTGTTCCTGGTTGTCATTATGAGGCATAAGTGCTGTACCAACTTCTGGAAACCACCAAAAGAGGATTCTGAGTGCACGAAATAGAAGATAGGTTATAAAAATAAAAAAGGCCAATGAACCCATAGACTTTAAAAAAGCAAACCCAAACCCATCTTGAAGAGCCGTTGCGGTGAGGGTCAAGACTGCAATACTGACAACTTCACCGATCCCTCCTGCCGTCATCCCCAAGGTTAACCAAGGTGTCTTCCCATACTCTTTGGAGAGGGTAACAACAAGACCGACTGAGATCAATGGCAGGAGCACTATAAAGATCTTTCCCAGCCCAAAATAGAAGGTGAAGGAGAGAGAAAAGAGGTAAAGCAATAGTAGATATATCAAGATACGACGCATTAGCGCACTGTTGGTACGCAGGACTTTTTTGATATCTACTTCTGTTCCAGCGATGAACATAAGGTAGAGAAAACCGACCTCTGCTACGAGTTCAAAAAGATAATGGTGGTGTAAAAAACCGATGTACCCAAAAACAGCCCCGAGAATAATCTCCACAGGTGTGGTTGGCATCTTAATAAGGTTCGCGATAAATGGCGAAAAGATGACAATGAGAGAGAGGGTGATAAGAAGGAGTACATCATCAAACATAAAGACGATTATAACCTAATTTTTTATGGGACTCCCATGGCTTTTTTACCAAATCAAGCTAAAATGTTTTAATACTAGGATTCACCACACAAAGGCGCACTATGAACCTCCGATCATTAAAAAAAATTCTACTCTTGAGTACCGCACTGATAGCATTTAATGCCTGTTCAGATGGTCCTAAACCTGACACTATTGATGCAGATGAAGACTTGAAATGTACACGTAATGGGGTACCTGCCCCGGAATGGGTCTGTAAAAATGTTGAAGGTGATAACATGCAGACTGCGGTAGGTCAAAGTGATTTTAGTCGCATAGGTGAGAGCTTTATGCTTCGTGAAGCGACTGTTGATGGACAAAAAGCAATGCAAAAAGAGGTCTATGCGTATATTGATGATCGTTTGGCCAGTTTTTCACGTCAGATGGATGGTGCGGTAGCAAAAGCTGTTGACCGTGAGACGGATGCTATTGCTGAGGCAGTGAGTACAGCTAAAATGGAGGACTATAAACAGATCAAGTTTTGGCGTAACCCTACGGACAGTTCTATTGTAGTGTTGATGGCGGTTCAAAATAAAAAAATCAATAAAGATGTACGTGTCAAGGTTTTACACTTGTTGAAAAAAGATGATGTGGTTTATAAGGAGTTTTTGGAAAATGATGGGGAAGATAGTTTGGATGAGTTTTTGCCTTTAGATTAGAGATTAATATGTTTATGACTTCTTTATAAAGCTGTTGTTTTTGACTTTATTTCTTATGGTTTTTGAAATGATTTGAACTATTAAATCTTATCTTGCTACCCTTTCTCTTTTTTACTCGAAAAAAAGATAAACAGAAAAACTGCCTCTAGCGGGCTTCAGGGTCGGTAGCTACCGACTTCCCTCACTCCGTCTTATTTCTACCTAAAAATGCCAAACTCGACTACGTCTCAGACAGTGCCATTTTCTTAACGGTAGAAATAAAACTCCGTTCGGCCTTGCAGATGCTAGAGAAGAGCTCAAGCGGTAACGCATTGATTAATGTGAAAACTACTCGTTTTCATCCCTATTCGAATAGATTCAAAGCACTAACAACCGGAGTCGTAACAATATAAAGAACGATTTGGTGACTACTTTAGAGTGAAAATATCTTACGCTTAACAACAGCGTCTCTCTCTTTTTCTTGAAAACTATCTCTCTGACGCGACAGAGAGAAAAAGTTCAGTTTGCCACAGTTTAAATAATAAGGTAGCAACTAAATAAGACAAGAAGTCATCCAAATAAGAAAAAGAAGATAGACATAGGGTTATAAGTTAACTGTAAAACAATTAAATAAAAAAAAGTTGAAGTATTTGAGTTTTTACTTCAACGAATAAAGGTTATACCTTCTTAGCAACCTCAAACCCAAGACTTTTTAACATCTCAAGATCACTACTCTTATCACGGCCTTGAGTGGTAAGGTAGTTACCAATCACAATAGAGTTAGCACCTGCAGCAAAGATCTCGTCTTGTCGGGCACCAAACATAA
>JALWKG010000344.1 GCA_027081565.1 Helicobacteraceae bacterium | reverse complement strand
TGACGCCTACACTTATGAAGTTTCTGGTCTACCAGAACTTGTTAAAGCTACTAACAACCAAGCTTCTTTAACAGTAGACTATACCTACGCTTTCTAAAACTGCTCTATCTAAACAACCGAGGCATCTCGGTATGTTGACTGTATTTTACTTTTTATAAATAGATTTTTTAATTTTAATGATAACTGTTCTGATGCTTCAGTATCGTACTCTTCGCTCTATGCGAGTATAAAAATTATGTATTACATGCTTAGAAATATTTTTTATTTCCATGTTTTATGTGCAAACACAAAGTACGGCACCTTTAGTTACTCATAAAACTTGTCTAACATCATCTGTATGCTTACCTTACCATTCCACTCATTTTTGCTAATGGTGTAACTGCAGTTTACCCGTCTGTTTTGGGGCATTTGGTAACGCTGTTTGAAGGCAACGAGGTCTAGACTCTCTATGCCACCTTCTAACATCAAAGTCACTTTCGAGTGATCTTTCTCTTTTCCCATATAGTTTACTTTTTGAACATAAGCATCTTTAGCCAAAAACCGAGGTCTTGGGTTAGCCTCTCCAAAAGGCTCATAAGCTTCTAGGAGTTGTAAGAGGTTTGGGTTAATACTGCTTGGAGTAAGTTCACCCATGAGCTCTTCTTTGGGGACAAATGCTTCTGGATCGATCTGTGAGGCGACTGCATTGATCTCTTTTTTAAAGTGTTCTAGCATCCCCTCTTCCATAGCCAGACCTGCCGCCATGGTGTGACCACCAAAGCCTAATAACATAGACTCTTGAGACTTTATAAGTTCATAAATACTCACAGTGCCTATACTTCTTGCACTCCCTTTAGCGCGTCCTTCATGCAGACTCATCACTATGGCAGGACGCCCAAAACGGTTCACAAGTCGAGAGGCAACAATACCTACTACGCCCTCATTCCATCCCTCTCCATACACAACTAAAACATTGTGACCCGCCTCAACTTGGGCTATGGCCTCTTCGGTAACGTCTGCCTCTATAGCCTTACGCATGTCGTTAAGTTGGTTGAGCAGCTCAAACTGTGTAAAGGCCTGTTCTGTCGTTTCTGCTGTTAAAAATTCTAAAGCAATACTGGCATCTTCAAGACGTCCTGCGGAGTTAATACGTGGTGCGATCTGAAAACCGATGTCCTCAGCGGTAAGTTTCGACTTGTTCAAAAAGTCTCTGATAATCCCAAATGCAGGAAGTTCGCTTGTCATCATCTGCTTAAGACCATGCTGCACCATAGCACGGTTGATCCCGATAAGGGGCATGACATCTGCTACGATCGCCAAGGCTAAGAGTGGAAGGTACTGCCCCATATTGATATTAAGTCCCAACTCTTTTTTCACCAAGACCATCACCAACCATGCGACCTGAGCACCACAGATCTCTTTAAAAGGGTAGGTGTCGTCTGCGAGTTTGGGATCGACTATAGTATAAACATCAGGCAAGGTGTCAGAAGGAGTGTGATGGTCGGTGATGATAAGTTCCATCCCTCTTTCTTTACAGACCTCTGCTGCTTCAAAAGCGTTGATGCCGTTGTCTACCGTAAAGACCAAGTCTGCATCCACACGTTCCAAAACAGAAGCAGAGACCCCATAACCATCTCTAAAACGGTTAGGAATGATGGTCGTCAGCGGATAATCTATGGCTTTAAAAAAGAGCGTCACCAAAGCAGTTGCAGTGACACCATCGACATCATAATCTCCTACTAAAGTAATGCGTTCTCTTTTACGAACAGCATCGGCTATACGTTTAGCCGCCTTGGGTGCATTAAGCAGTAGAGAAGGGTCAGGGATATCTGAAAGTTTGGAAAAACCATCACTGAAACGTTCATCGAGTTTACGTTTAAGTGCTGTGAGGTCTAGTTTAGAAGCTTGGGGCATTGTGGTCATGTTTTGTCCTGAGGTTATTGTAATGCCCCTCAACTTTTTAATTACTTTGACTGTTTTCCAGGGCGGCAGTCACAAAGGCTAAGATCGAAGCATTTGGTGTTTGAAGACGTGAGGTGAACTCTGGGTGGAACTGTACACCCAAGAACCATTTGTGTTCTGGAATCTCTACCGTTTCGATGAGACCATTGGACTCACCGGTTACCATCATACCTGCTTTTTCCAGAGCTTCTCTGTAGGCAGGGTTTGCCTCATAACGGTGGCGATGGCGCTCAAAAATAAGTTTTTCACCATGGTATGCTTCACGAAGGATAGAACCCTCTTTTGTCTCACATGGGTACTCGCCAAGACGTAACGTCCCACCCATAGGTGAAGTGTGGGTACGAAGTTCTTTGTCACCCGACTGGTTGATAAACTCATCAATAAGGTAGATCATCGGGTTTTTTGTCTCTGCATCAAACTCTACAGAGTTGGCGTCTTCAAGACCAAGTACATTACGTGCATACTCTACTAAAGTAAGTTGCATACCCAGACAGATCCCAAGATAAGGGATGTTGTTTGTACGTGCATACTCAATAGCCAGAATCTTACCTTCGACACCACGGTTACCAAAACCACCTGCGACCAAGACAGCGTCACAGTCACTTAGAAGAGACGCTGCACCGACCTCTTCTATCTGCTCGCTGTCAACCCAGCAGATCTCTACTTTGGTATCCAAGTGTGCGCCTGAGTGTATCAGTGACTCTATGAGTGACTTGTAAGACTCTTTAAGCTCAAGGTACTTTCCAACAAAACCGATGACCACACGTTTCGCAGGTGAAACGATCTTTTTGACCAAAGTATCCCACTCGCTCATGTTCGGCATGATCTCTCCAAGGTCCAACTCTTTGGCAATAGGTGTCAAGATGTTCTGCTGCATAAAACTGATAGGCACTTGGTAGATAGTCGGAGCATCGAGCGCCAAGATGACACTGTCCTGCTTAACGTCACAAGAGAGCGCCAACTTCTTTTTAAAGGACTTTGGCATGTCGCTTTCACTACGGGCAATGATCATCTGAGGCGTGATACCGATACGACGCAGTTCTTGTACTGAGTGTTGTGTCGGTTTCGACTTGTACTCACCTGCTGCTTTGATATAAGGTATCAGCGTAACATGGATAAAAAATGTCCCCGCCACCTCATCGTCATGTTTCATCTGACGGATCGCCTCCATAAACGGAAGTCCTTCGATGTCCCCTACTGTTCCACCCAGTTCAACCACAAGGATGTCATGACCTTCACCCGCTTTTTTAATACGATCAACGATCTCACCAACGATGTGAGGTACCACTTGAATAGTCTGACCCAAGTAACCGCCAGAACGCTCTTTTTCAATGACTGAAGAGTAGACCTGACCCGTTGTAAAGTTACTGCTTTTCAAAAACGAGGTGTCTAAGAAACGTTCATAGTTACCGATGTCAAGATCCGTCTCGGCACCATCTTTAGTGACAAAGACCTCACCATGTTCAAGAGGACTCATCGTACCAGGGTCAACGTTGATATAAGGGTCGATCTTTAACATACCTACATCTTTACCTGCGTGTTTAAGGAGGGTACCAACACTCGCTGCTGTGATGCCCTTACCTAAAGAACTAAGTACCCCACCGGTTACAAAGATGTATTTTGTCATATATATGCCCTTTTAGACGGCGTTTTTAGGCTTCAAAGTGTGGTTTGAAGTCAAAAACAGCCCTTAATTAATGCGCGATTATAGCAAAAGCGTGCTTATAACGATATCAACCCTCAAACAACTCCCGCACTGACGAGCAAAGAAGGTATAATGACAAAAAACAAAAGTGAACCTTTTTATGGAAGTTTTAAACTACGTCATCATCACCCTTGGGATCTCCGTCATCCTCAATCTGCTCTTAAAGCGCTTCGGCATCTCACAGATCATCGGTTATATCATGACCGGTACCATCATCGTCTATCTTTTTGACCTGCGACATATGACCGACTCGCACACTTTGGAGCTGGTTGGAGAGTTTGGTATCGTTTTTTTGATGTTTACCATCGGCCTTGAGATCTCTCTGCAAAAACTTAACAGTATGAAGATGGATGTCTTTGGCAATGGTCTCATGCAAGTCGGTGTGACTGCCCTGCTCTTTTATGGTGTCAGCCATTATCTGTTCGAGGTACCCAACATTGCGAGTGTTATCATCTCACTCGCTTTTTCGCTCTCTTCAACAGCGGTTGTTCTTACCTTCTTAAAGACCTCAAAAGAGATCCACCTCCCTTATGGCCAACGCTCTATGGGCATCTTGATCTTTCAAGATATCGCGGTGATCCCTATTTTACTACTTATCGGTTTTTTAAGTGTAGAGGATGCCTCTGTCTCTGAGATCTTGTTTCAAACAGCTTGGAGTGCTGTTTTACTGGTGGGACTGCTCTTTACTGTTGGTAAACATGTCATGACCTGGCTGCTGCACTTCTCAGCCAACTCCATGGAAGAAGAGCTCTTTATGGGCTCTGTCCTTGTCATCGTCTTTGCTGCTTCCATGGCGGCACATATGGCAGGTTTCACCTACTCTCTGGGTGCTTTTGTAGCCGGAATGATCATTGCCGAGACCAAGTACCATCATAAGGTCGAAACGGACATTGCTCCCTTTAAAGACCTCCTGCTGGGAACTTTTTTTGTAACGGTGGGAATGAAGATCGACTTGGTCTACTTCTCTCAACACATCGGTCCCATTGTAGGTGTTTTACTTCTGGTTCTGGTAGCTAAGATGCTAATCATATTTACTGTTATGCGTTTGACCTCTACACGCAGAACCTCACTCAAAACAGCACTTGCCCTCTCTCAAGTAGGTGAATTCTCATTTGCTGTTTTTGCCTTGGCAAGCAGTAGTAAACTAATGGATAGCGAACTAATACAGTTTTTGGTGTTGGTAGTGGTCCTCTCTATGATCATCACCCCTTTTCTTATCACCAAGATCGGTACCATCACCAACAAGATCTTTTCCAAGTCACAAACCTTAGGCAACGTGATCCTCCAAAAAAAAGGAGGACGGACAAACCATGTAGTCATCTGTGGATACAGTGTCGTAGGACGTTTTGTTGTAGACAAACTCCATAACCGTGGGGTGAAGTATGTCATTGTGGACTACTCTATGAAACATGTCCGTCAGGGTCTTGCTAAAGAGGAAGAGATCTACTGGGCAGATATCTCCAAGCCTTCTATATTGGATGCTCTTGAAGTTGAATCTGCCTCAGCAGTTATCGTCACCCTTGAAAACTTGGAGAAAAAGCATGCCGTCTGTCAAGCAGTTCTTAACCACGCACCTAACATCAACCTCATTGTCAAAGTCAGTAGTCTTGAGGAGAAAGAGGCCCTTAAAGACCTTCCTATAAGTGTGATCGTCGATGGTAAACGTGAGGTCGCCAAAGTGCTTGTAGATGAAGCATTAACCTGTTCACTAACGGTTAAAAGCTGAGATGTTTAAAAGACGTATACCTCTCTTTTTACTTTTGTTCAGCCTGAGTCTCCACGCAGATCGTTATAACACCATAGAACATGCCGGTGATGTCATGGTCTTGTTCCTGCCAGCCACTGCTTACGCAAAAACTGCTTATGAAGGTGATGCTCAGGGCGCACTGCAGTTCTCTCTGGGACTCTCCACCACCTTGGCAACCACTTTTGCACTCAAGTACACCATAGACGCTGAACGTCCCAATGGTGAAAACAGCCGTTCATTTCCCTCTGGACACAGTGCCACAGCCTTCTCTTCAGCAACCTTTTTACAGATGCGTTATGGTTGGGAGTATGGTCTGCCTGCATATCTTGGAGCAGGATTTGTGGCGTGGAGTCGGGTCTATACGGAGAACCACTATACTCGGGATGTAGTGGCCGGGGCGATACTGGGAGTGGTAGGAAGTTATATCTTTACAGAGAAATTTCAAACAAAGCTCACACCCATAGCAGATAATGGTATCTACGGCCTCTCATTGAGCCATAGTTTCAGCAGCTATTAGAACACTGATCTTCTGTTAGCGCTTGTCCCAGCTGACCATACCCCACTTCTCTAAGTCATCTTGCAAGGTGTGCATGTCACGATCTTTTTTATGACAGGCAAAACAGGCATTGGTCTCTGGAGGCATGTTGTAGTTGGTTGTCTCATCAGGCGTAGTAAAACCAAAGAGGTGACTTCTTACTGTGAGTGGAGACTTCCCTGTATGGCGCCCTACCTTAGGCATGTGACACTCAACACAAAGAGAACCTTTAGAACCCGGTTTATGATGGGTATGTGCCTCAAGATCATTTTGGTGTGGGCCAATAGGTGAGCCAAAGCTGTGACACTTCATACAGAGCGCATTGCCCGTGTTCTTCTCAGCAGTAGGCTGAAGGGTATGCGGGTTGTGACAGTTTATACAGGTAATTCCATGCTTACCCTTCATAGAGTGTACAAACTCATTACCCTGGGTACGGTTTTTCTTCGCTGCACCATTGGCATAGAACTCTTTGGTCTCATGACCCATCACAAAAGGAGCGACCATCTTGTACTTCACCAGTGAGCGCCCAGCCTCATAGCCAAACGGATAGTCTCTGGCATCTCCATAGATAGTACTCATGTTATGGTCTTCCAGACGTTTGTCACGGTTACGCATATGACACTGTAGACAGACCTCATTTTGGCGTACAGGATCACTCAAAGAGGCTTTATATACCGGAGAATCAGGATCTTTAACATGTTCAGAAGCAGGGCCATGACACGCTTCACAGGCGATCCCCGTCTCTACACGTTTTTCTGTTGACATAAAACCAGTGAAGTGACAACCGTCACAAGCACGCGAGGTAGGGAGTTTTTCATTGTCGTGAGGATAGGCTGTTTTGTACCAGTACTTCCATGGTTTAAACTTCTGCCACTTTTTAGTCTGCACATTCCACTGGTAGTTTCCTAAGACATAATCTTCTGTGCCATTAATGTCTTTACGCATCATATAACGCTGTTTGAACTTGCCACCAACGGTATAGATAGCATCTTTTAACATGAAGTTTGCATCGTCTGGAAGCTTAGAAAAGTCTGCGACTACAACAGCAGGATCTTTTTTAATGTCTTGGATCATCTTAGGGTGACCCGAATGGCTCCAAGCGCTATGTTTCTCTTTATGACACTCTACACAAGCTTTAGAGCCAACAAAATGTGCAGACTTCTGGGCACGCTCTTGAAGGTCTTTTTCCACACCAACGTGTTCTTGTGTCAACTGTCCTAAAAATGGTAAAAATTTAGAAGCTTTGGTATAAGCCACATAACCACCAACCGCTAAGATCAAGAGTGTAACGAGTATCAATAATTTTTTCATGGAAGATATCCTTTTATCTAATGACGAAATTATAGTGTAAAATCAATACTAAAAAAATTGTTATTACACCTTTGACTTACGCACGCAGTGTTGCGATAAGTCGTTTGGTGTTGAGACAGAGTTCCAAGGCGTTCTCTATAGACTTACAGCAGATGTCACTGGCCAACAAGGTCTCAGTTGCACACCCTTCATCACCTAAAAGTGCTATCCCTAAAACAGCACGTCTTAACATCGCTTGATCATTGTTCCCGTTACCCACAGCAACACAGGTCTCAGATCCCAGTGTCGCAACATAGTCAGCCTTCTCTGCTGTATGGTCATCACTGCTTATCACTTTAACACTCACGTTAAAGCCAGCTACCTGCTTATGAACACTTCCAAAGGTGTCTGCCGTGATAACATGTACCTCATACTGCTCACTCAGTTGGGGCAAGAGGCGTGTTACCGCATCAGTCAAGACACCATCTTTGGCTAAAGTACCGTTATAGTCTAAAACGATATGTTTTATACTCAGAGTTTTATAGTGAGGAATACCGATCACTGTTTTTTGCATAGCTTTGCCTTTTTTAAGAAGTTGAATCATAACATCTCTTCGCTCTAAAGTCCGCTTTTAGTCAAATCGGACTATCATTCACTATTAATTTCGACCCTTTGTGGTCTCAACTATCAGGACAAAACTATGGAAAAAGTAAAACTCACACAGTACTCTCACGGCGCAGGTTGTGGCTGTAAGATCGCACCGGCACTTTTGGATGACATCTTAAAAAGTTCTCGCACCAAGATAAGCTACCCTGACCTTTTGGTAGGTAACGACACTAAAGATGATGCTGCTGCTTTTGACCTCGGAAACGGTACTTCAGTCTTGAGTACCACAGACTTTTTCATGCCGATCGTAGATGATCCTTTTACCTTTGGACGCATTGCGGCGACCAATGCCATCAGTGATATCTACGCTATGGGTGGTAAACCGCTGATGGCTATCTCGATCTTTGGCTGGCCTATTGACAAACTCTCTCCTGAGATCGGAAGTGCTGTCATAGAGGGTGGTCGCGCAGTTTGTGAAGAGGCAGGGATCCCGCTTGCAGGTGGACACAGCATAGACTCTCCCGAACCTATATTCGGTCTGGCCGTTACGGGTATTGCTGATAACAAAAACCTCAAACGCAATGATACAGCAGAAGCTGACTGTGAACTCTTTTTAACCAAGCCTTTAGGCATAGGTATCTTGACGACTGCACAAAAGCAGGGCAAGATCGCTGACGGTGATATCGATGTTGCCGTCGAAGCAATGTGTACACTTAACAAGGTCGGTGCAGAGATCTCCCGGCTTGAAGGGGTCACTGCTATTACCGATGTCACAGGTTTTGGACTGATGGGTCACCTCTCAGAGATCTGTGAAGGCAGTAACATCTCTGCTGTTATAAACTATAACAGTGTGCCTACGCTTAAAAATGTCAAAAAGTATTTGGCTATGGAGTGTGTACCTGGCGGTACCCGTCGTAACTTCCAGAGTTATGGCCACCTTCTTGGTCCCATGACAGCAGAACAGCAAGACATCCTGTGTGATGCTCAGACCTCAGGAGGACTGCTTTGTGCTGTACGTAAAGATAGTGTAGAAGCCTTTTTAGAGATCACTAAAAACGTAGGACTGGACCTCTCACCTATCGGGCACACCACCAAACGTGGTACCCATCTTATAGAAGTTGTCTAAGGTGTCCCTTCCCCTAACTGAAGATTTTCGAAAGATCGTTTTAGAAAACCGCCCCCTCATCGACGTTCGCGCCCCTGTAGAGTTTGAAAAAGGTGCCTTTCCTACCTCTGTCAACCTACCGCTTATGGACGATGAAGAGCGCCGTTTGGTGGGTATAAAGTATAAAAATGAAGGCAATGCAGCCGCGATTAGACTTGGGAATCAACTGGTTCAAGGTGAGAGCAAAGAGGCACGTCTTCAAGCCTGGAAAGCCTACATTGCAGAGCATCCAGATGCCTACCTCTACTGTTTTCGTGGAGGGCAACGCTCTGGCATCTCTCAACAATGGCTCGCTGATGCAGGTATCAACATCACCCGTTTAAAAGGTGGCTATAAAGCCTTTCGCAACTTTTTGAGTACAGAGGCTGAGGCTATAACAGCAAAGACCCATACCCTCATCATCGGAGGACGTACTGGCTCAGGCAAGACACTGTTACTGCCGTTTTTAGACAACGCCATCGACTTGGAAGGTCTTGCGAACCACAGAGGCTCCTCTTTTGGCCGTTTCATCACCCCTCAGCCTACACAGATAAATTTCGAAGATGCCCTCGCCTACCAACTTATACAGTTTGATGCCAAAAATCATAAAAACCTTGTAATTGAACATGAAAGCCATAACATCGGATGGGTTCACATCCCTAAACCTATTTATAGTAATTTTGAGAAGGGTGAACTGATCATTCTTGAGACAGGCATAGAAAAACGTACTGAGATCACTCATTATGAGTATGTGGAAGAGGCCTTAAGAAACTATGAAAAGAGTTTTGCAGAAGCAGGTGCCCAAAAATGGGCAGATGATATCAACGGCGCCTTTGACCGTATTAAAAAACGCTTAGGCAGTGAACGCTACCTGCATCTTAAACAAGTCTTTGCAGATGCCTTTGAAGAGCAGAAACAGAGTGGAGACCTTGAAGCCCATAAAGTCTGGGTAGAGAGTCTACTCACAGACTACTACGACCCTATGTATGACTACCAGATAGAGAAAAGCCCTATCCCTGTTGTCTTCAGAGGTAACGATCAAGAGGTTATAGAGTATATTAAAAGCAGAGAAGTCTAGTTACTGCTGCAGTAGCGTCAAAAACTTTTCTCCATAACGTTCGAACTTCACCTCACCTATGCCACCGACCTGAAGCATCTCCTCTCTGCTTTGTGGGTTTTTAGCCGCCATCTCTTTAAGCGTTTTGTCTCCAAAGACAATGTAGGCAGGAACATTGCTCTCTTGGGCGATCTCATGGCGGAGTGCTCGGAGGGCTTCAAAGAGTTCGGTATCGTAGTCGAAGGCTTCTGGTGCT
>JALWKG010000343.1 GCA_027081565.1 Helicobacteraceae bacterium | reverse complement strand
GATTAAAGAGAAAAAAAAGAAGCCACGTCATCGTAAAAAGAAGCGAAAAGCAGCAGAGAACACAGACAAAAAAGACGCAGCACGTTCTGCAGATAAGCAAGCTGACGACTAAGATATGATTGTTTTAGATTTTGAGACAAACTCGTCACATGTACATGACGTTATCGAAGTGGCAGCGTTTCGTGTCAAAAAAGTGGATGACACTTATGTCGTTGAAGACACTTTCCATCGTTATTATCGCTCAGACTACGAGGTCAATCCTCACGCTTTGGCTGTCCATAAGCTGTCACCTGAGCGCATTGAAAAACTTCGAGGTAATGCAGATTATGCTGAGTTTTTTGAAGAAGATGATGACTTCGTTGCGTTTTGTAAAGAAGCCGATACACTCGTAGCCCACAACATCTCTTTCGAACTGCGCCATTTGGGAGACCTTGTCTCTTTTAAAAGACACTTTTGCACCATGAAAGAGAACAAAAAGATCGTCCAGGCACTAAACACCAAAGGTAACACAAAAAATCCAAAGCTCGTAGAGACCTGTGCTTTTTACAACATAGACTTTGATGATGAGAAGTATCACAGTGCCATCTACGATGTGACCAAGACATTAGAGATCTTGAACTTGATGGATATTACGCGTTAAGGGTTTTACTGAACAAAGCTGTTTTTGATCTTCATAAAAAGTTTTTCAAACAACAAGATGATCATACCAAGAACCAACCCAACCATCACTTCTGCAAGTAGACTTGGCATAAAGTGGAGGGCTTCATGAAGCTGATGAATGTTGTGAACATAAATACCTCCTGCGACCAAGAGCATGGCCAAGGTGCCCACTACCGTTAAAAGTTTGATCACCTTGGGTAAGGCTACTACTAAAACGGTCCCCAGTTTTTTAAGCAGGTTCTCTTGGCCATCAGCTATCTCAATGAGCTTAAATCCGGCATCATCCATACGAACTAAAAGTGCTACAAAACCGTACACCCCAATAGTTGCCAAAAATGCTATGAAGGTCACTACGATGATCTGTATGGGCAAGCTTTTGTCGACCACACTTCCAAGGGCAATGATAATGATCTCTATAGAGAGTATAAAGTCCGTCAAAATAGCAGACTTGACCTTCTCTTTTTCTATGGCTAAGATCTCCTCTTCACTGTGTTGCTCTAGCACTTCATCTTCTACCCTGTGCCCTGCAAAAAACTCGAAGATCTTCTCAGCACCTTCAAATGCCAGGTAAAGTCCTCCCAACATTAAAATAGGCACAATAGCCCAAGAGGCAAAAGCACTCAGAACAAAAGCTACGGGTAAGATAATGAGCTTGTTGCGAAAGGAACCTTTGGTAATGGCCCACAGTACAGGAAGTTCTCGAGAGGAAGCAAAACCAGAGGCCTTCTCTGCACCTACGGCCAGGTCATCACCCAAGACACCTGCTGTCTTTTTAGCTGCGACCTTACTCATCATCGCAGCATCATCTAAAAGTGCCGCTATATCGTCAAATACTGCAAAAAAACCAGCTGCCATTTTTTTCCTTTTATCATAATCCTAGAGATATAAAATGTTTTAACCTCATATATTAAAAGATATTTTACCTGATTGTCAACAAACGAATCTCCCAATTATTTACAAAATATTTACCAAAAAATTTTACAATTTTGTCAAGGGTAATTCTAACACTCTTATCGTTTATAGAGACCTCATCTTTGAGTAATCTTATATGACTCTCACTGAGTAAATGGTCCTATCTTAATTCAAGAGCCTTTTGCAATGCTGCGATCGGCTTTTTAGACTTACCCTTACATTTTAGAACAAAGGAACCATCATGTTTAACAAACTAGTAACTACAACACTTATGACTGTCACTGCACTACAACTTTCACTGTCTGCTTCTACCGTGATCCCACATCTTAATGAAGAGTTGGTTCACAATCAAGTCCTTATAAAAGAGTATAAAGAGGCCGTAAAAGAGCTGGAAAAACGTAACGCTTTTTTAAAAGCTGAAAAAAGTAAAAACCCTAAACTTTATGAGGTCAAGCCACTTTTTGAAGAGACCAAAGATGCCTACATCAACAGAGTCAAGCTCAATGGTGCTGAGGCCAAAAACATCAATTTTACTATCAAAGACCATGTCGTTACTCTAGAGATGCAGATGAAAACTGAACATAAAGACAAAAACGGGTACTTCTCCAGTTCACAATACTTTTTCCAATCCTACCCAGTACCTAAGGATGTCAAAGAGGAGAAGATCGACCACAGTGTTGATGGAGACTACTTCGTCATCACCATGCCTAAAAAGTAAAATTTTATCTCGACCAGCGCCGTTGTGCCCACTCTTTTTGTTGGACCTTGCTTAAAAATGTCCAACAGACGATACGGGTCACTTTTTGACCATGCTGCATCT
>JALWKG010000342.1 GCA_027081565.1 Helicobacteraceae bacterium | reverse complement strand
TTGTGAAAGTGATTTGGAGTACTTGCTTAATCACCATGAGTTTACTGAGGTGGAGTTGGATCGTGCGGAGAAGCTGTGTGCGCAGATAATCTCGAAGAAGTTGTCCAAGTATAATAACTATGATAATATTCTTCTTGAACTGCCTAAGGCCCAAAAGATCGTTTTAGTGCCAGGACAGGTGGAAGATGACGCCTCTATACGCCTGGGTGCCAACAGTATGACAAACTTAGAGCTTCTGAAAAGAGCAAGACAAAATGCTCCAGATGCTTATGTCATCTATAAACCCCACCCCGATGTACTTGCGGGTAATAGAGTTGGACATATAAGAGAAGAAGAAGCTTTGAGGTACTGTGACCGTGTTGTAACTGAGGTAAGTCTAGACAGTGTTCTGACGCTTTGTGATGAGGTACACACCTTGACCTCTTTGGTTGGCTTTGAGGCGATCATACGAGGTATTAAGGTCTATACTTATGGGTTGCCATTTTATGCGGGGTGGGGCTTGAGTGAAGATGCTATGGTCTGTACCCGTCGACAACGTACTTTAAGTGTGAATGCCCTCTCTGCTGCAACACTACTGCTCTATCCTCGCTACCTGAATCCTAAAACTCTTGATATCTGTGAGGTGGAAGAGATCTTGGCTGGTTTAGAGGAAGAACGCTTCAAGATGGGGGCTTCTTGGGCTCATCGTAACAAAATTAAAATACGGAATTTTGTCAGTCGTAAAGGACAGTTACTTTTACGACTGTTAAAATAGCTGTTCTTATTCAGGCCGGCTCCAGATGTCGGTCTCTATATAAGTATGGCCGGGCTGGTAGAATTCGAAGGTGTTTTTTAAGATGTTGATCTCACTGCGACGGGCAAGGTCTGCTAGGGAGATACCTATACCGACGTAAAGGTGTTGGCTCTCTTGCACAGTGTCATAAGATCGAAAACCTCTGGAGTAATAACCCACTTGAAATTCTACTAGAGAGAGCGGGGTATGTTTAAGAGCATCGAAGCCGAGCAGTTTAAGTGCGACGAGGTGGCGCATGCTGGAATAGTCGGTGGTAAAGTCGGTACGACCTTTAGAATTTCCAGAGGGCCAATACTCGAAGCGAACGTCGATGAACTCATCGACTTTGGGATATGCCCGTACTATAAAGGCCATAGCAGCACCGATAGAGTCAGCAATAAAGTCCTCTTTGGAGAAACCGTAAGGACCTGTACCATCACCGATCTCCAAGAGGGTCATAGAAGTGAGACCAGAGACTGAACCCCAAAAAGAGGCCCATTCTAAACTGAGACCACGATCTTGCATACGAGAAGCGACAATACGAGAGAGCATATAGGTCATGTAGAAGTGGCCTGTTTTGTCGGAACCGCCTGTTTTGCTCTCTTGTTCAAACCAACCTTCACTGTGAAAATGAAACTTCTCTGTACCCCAGTTCCATTGTGTAAATCCCCACAGCGCAACACCTGTAGTGACCAAAGTGGTGTCAACCATACCACCAAGCAAGGGCGAATCAGAGATGGTCGTGAACTTGGAGGCTTTGCTACTGCCAGTATTGATGGTCTCCACAAAACCATCAGCATAGAGTGATGTTGCAAATACAATAGCGAGGGTAAGAACAGATACTTTTTTCATGTTGTTCCACCCTCTCTTGTATCTCAAATCGAGGCAATCCTCGTTATAATTCTATCTATATGAACTTAAATAAAATTAGGAGCATTCGCGGTAAAAAGATTCTCTTTCTCCAAGGGCCTATGGGCGCATTTTTTGCGCAACTTGAGAGACGGTTTTCAGCAGCGGGTGCACAGACCTTTCGTATTGGTTTTAATGTAGGCGACTACTTTTTTTCAGCCAAGCAGGCTTATACACCCTATAGAGGAACCGTAGCTGCATGGCCTGAGTTTATTGTGCGATATTTAGAAGAAAAACAGATTGAGATGATCTTTATATTTGGAGACTGTCGTTACTATCAGTCTACTGCTATCTATGCTGCTAAAAACAGTGGAATAGAGGTTTTTGTCTTTGAAGAGGGTTATATCCGTCCTGATTATATTACATTGGAACGATATGGTGTCAACAACTATAGCCATTTACCACGAGATCCTGAGTTTTACAGGGCTTTAGAGACCAAAGAAGTGCGACCTCCTCAAAATACAGAGGGCTCGGGTTTTAAGTTAGGTTACAGTGTTGTTGTCTACTACCTGTTGGGAAATCTTTTTTCCTGGCGGTATCCTCACTATGAACATCACCGTAGCTTTGATGCCTCTAAGGAGTTCTACTTAGGATTACGCAATGTTGTACGCAAATTTAAGTACCAGCAACAAGAGCGTGGTATCATTGATATGGTTAAAGGGTCATGGCATAAAAAATACTTTTTTGTACCCTTGCAGACACATAATGACTTTCAGATCCTTCAACACTCTCTATATCGATCGGTAGAGACCTTTATAACCGATGTTTTACGCTCATTTGGAGAACACGCAGACGAAAAACATATGTTAGTCTTTAAACACCATCCTGTCGATCGTGGTCGTAAAGATTATACAGACTTTATTATGGCTGAGGCGAAGTCAGTTGGAGTCGAGACACGTGTCAAGGTACTGCATGACGTGCACCTACCGACACTTTTGAAAAATGCCCGTGGAACAGTAACTATTAACAGTACGGTGGGACTCTCTTCTCTCTACCATAAAACACCCACTCTGACTATGGGCAATGCTATCTATGATGTAGAGGAGCTTACCCATCCGGCAAGTGCACTTAATGTTTTCTGGTCAGAGCAATCTCCAGTGGATAGTGCTTTGTATCAAAAGTTTAGACAGTACCTCATAGAGAATACTCAGATCAATGGCAGTTTTTATGGCAAACTTTTTTTAGATGAAGCGGAGTACTCTTAATTTTAACTAGATTATCTTGAACGAGATATAAGTTTACAGCGGCCGAATATAGGAATGTTTTAGAGGATCTTTTATGTTATTGAAGTATTGTAAATATGTAGCTTTGTAAGAGTAAAAAAATCATCATCGGGATAATTCCCGACAAATGGTGCTTAGAAACGGTAGCGTAAGTAAGCGCGGATGTCTTGTGCCGTGTCAACAGTAACAGTACTTCCTGTTTGTGGTGTCAAGTCAGAGATAAGTGTAGGTGTTCCTGTTGTACTTCCAAAGAAACCATTACTTCCTGCAAATTTATAATCAATATAGGTGTAACGAAGTTGAAAGCTAAAGATGTCATCGATCAATGGCTCTGTAAAGTAGGCTTCATACGCATCACCACGTGCAGCTAACTTAGAACCTGCAAGTGTGTCTTCACCGTAAGTAACTGAACGCCAGTATTTTGTGCCGTGGTTGTACTCAACTCCCCAACGTCCCTCTTCTGAAATAAGTGATGGGAATTGTAGGCCTACCCATGTAGAGTAACCTGTACGGCTTTCAGTCTGGCCAAGCATACTTTTTCCAGCATCAGGGTTAGTAACACTCATGGCTCCACTGATAAAGAGTGTAGTGTCATCTAAGAAGTCACTCCACTCATCACCAATACCACTAATAACAAAGTTTCCTGTCAATGCATGTAAGCCACCAACAGTTTCCATACTGGTAAATCCTTGACCAACAATTGGTTGGGTCGGCGCACCTGTTGAAGGGTCATAAACAGAACCATCTTGTAAAACATAAGTCATTGGTGCTGCATCAATAAGGTTTTTTGCATAGTAGTACTGTGTGCTGAGTTTGTATTGGCCATCATCGTATGGTACAAAGATCAAACCAGCTAAATCGATATCTTTGGTATCTGTTTCATTGGTAGCATATGGTGCAGCTATGGCGACTTGATTACTTCTTGTTGGATCAACTGAGAAGAAACGTGGACTCGCATTAGTGCCACCGCGTCCTGCACAGAACTTTAAGTACATTCCAATATCTTCCCAAACAGAGAACTTGGCACTGACACCATCAAATTCAACATTGATGTTGTGTCCCATCGGTGATGCTGCAGTGTCATCATCACGCATGTTAACAAGATGACCATTTGCCGATGGGCGACGACCAACACTGAAAGTCCAAGGTACATCAATACCTAGAAAGGAATCATTTCTATAGAAGAAGTATGCAGAACGAACGCGAACAACACCGTCTGTAGGGTTCTCTGCAACAATCCAGTCAAAAGTTTCCATACCAGCATAATTTTGGTTGGAGCCACTACGTGCACCATATGCCTTTTGGTAAGCTAATTGACCAGTGAAGCTTAAGTTCTTAGTAGCTGCCCAGTTCATGTTTATCCAAAGACGGTTGGTAAAGAGTGCCCCGTTGTCTTGTGTCGAACCATCTGCCATTTTGTACTGAAGGTTATCAACAGCTGTACGGAAGTCAACACCAAACTTTAGGTGGTTACCACTGGTACGCTTGTTGAGTTCAGTGAGCTGTTCTTCTAGTTCGCTTTCCTCATCCTCATCGTCATCTTCGTCCTCATCTTCGTCTTCTGCGTCAGCTTCATCAGCGTCTTCATCATCATCGGCATCTGCTGCTTCATCATCTTCAGCAGTAGCCTCTTCCGCTTCCACTGCTTTGGCAGCTTTGACTTCGGCAAGTTCTGCCTGAAGTGCTTTCATCTCTGTTTCCATCTCTGTCATACGATCAAACATAGAAGCAGCTTGAAGATTAGCTCCAGAAAGAAGTGCTGCAGCTGCTAGTGAAACTAGTAATGGTCTTTTTATCATTTTGATACTCCATAATTATAGGTGTCTATTTTGCTCATACTAAAGGCTGACTCAAATTTTTGAGTATGGATTTAGTATGGGGATAACCTTAACTTTTGTTAAGATTAGCAAAAGTAATATAAAAGTAATTTTAATTATGGAGAAAAAGGCCATTTACTGTTTATTTATCTACTATAGTGCCAAATATGGACAGTGAAGACACTTGTAAGTATGTATAAATATTAAATAAACAGTTATACATATTTGTAATCACTAAAGGCTTAATAGAGATGCAAAAGTCTTTAGAGCTGCTTTTAAATGTTATTTGGGTATACTTCGCGCGATTTCTCTCCTTAGTGTTTGAAAACAAAACAGGTATCACGCCTAAAAAACCGGTGTGACACGCTCTGAAATAATAGAACGTGAAGCTGGCGATACCGAAGCAAACTGGTAAAATCTAGCACAAAAAGTGCTAACAATAAGGACCTCTTATGGTAACTATGAAAGACCTATTAGAATGTGGTGTTCACTTCGGACACCAAACACGTCGTTGGAACCCGAAAATGAAAAAGTATATTTTTGGTGTTCGTAAAAACATCTATATTATTGATCTTCAAAAGACACTACGTTATTTCCGTAGCACTTACCAGATCGTTGTTGATGCAGCAGCAGAAGGTCAAGTAGTACTTTTCGTTGGTACAAAGAAACAAGCACGTAACTCTGTAAAAGAAGCGGCGATCAAATGTGGTATGCCATATGTTGACAACCGTTGGTTAGGTGGTATGCTTACTAACTTCCCAACAATCCAAAAGTCTATCCGTAAACTTGACATCATCGAGCAGATGAAAGAGAACGGTCAGATGGAACTGTTAACTAAGAAAGAGCAACTAATGATGGAGCGTCAAGCAGTGAAGCTTGATGCTTACCTTGGTGGTATCCGTAACATGAAAGAGCTTCCAGATATGCTTTTCGTTGTTGATGCTGTTAAAGAGCACATCGCTGTTAACGAAGCACGTTGTCTTAACATCCCGGTTGTTGCACCACTTGACACTAACTGTGATCCAGATCTTATCACTTACCCAATCCCAGGTAATGATGATGCGATCCGTTCTATCCAACTTTTCTGTCGTGAGATGGCTGCCGCTATCAACGAAGGTAAAGCACTTAACGCTGACAACGCTGCAAGTGAAGAAGAGGCTCCAGCAGAAGAGACTCCAGCTGAAGAAGTAGCAGAAGCTACTGAAACTAAAGAAGCGTAATCATGGCAGTTACAGCAGCACAGGTTAAAGAACTGCGTCAGGCAACTGATGCGCCTATGATGGATTGTAAAAAAGCACTTACTGAGTGTGATGGTAACATGGAAAAAGCGACTGAGTGGCTTAAAGAACGTGGTGTTGCAAAGTCGGCTAAAAAAGCTGACCGCATCGCTGCTGAAGGTTCTATTGGTTTTAAGGTCTCTGCTGATTTCAAGAGTGCTGCTCTTGTCGAGGTGAACTCTGAGACAGACTTCGTTGCTAAGAATGATGGTTTCAAAGACCTAGTATCTAAGACAGTGACACAGGTGTTTAACACAAAGTGTAATGATGCAGCTGCATTAGCTGAGACTGCATACGAAGGTACTACTTTCTCTGTATATTTTGATCAAGCAGTTGCTAAGATCGGTGAGAAGATCGAGTACCGTCGTCTTGTGACTATGGATGCTGATGCTAACTCCGTAGTTAACGGTTATGTTCACTCTAATACACGTATTGGAGTTATTGTAAACATCGCTTGTGACTCTGCTAAAACTGCTGAAGCTTTAGCTCCAGTAGCTAAGCAAGTTGCTATGCATGCATCTGCTATGAAGCCTACAACTCTTTCATATAAAGATTTCGATCCAGCATATGTAGAGTCTGAGACTAAAGGTCGCATCGAAGCGATCAAAACTGAGAACGAAGAGCGTGCGCGTCTTAAGAAGCCACTGATCAACGTTCCTGATTATATCTCTATGAGTCAATTGACTCCAGAAGTACTTGCTGCTGCTGAAGAGAAGATCAAAGCAACACTAAAAGAGCAGGGTAAACCTGAGAAGATCTGGGACAAGATCGTTCCTGGTCAACTTGCACGTTACATTGCTGACAACACAACTCTTGACAAAGAGCAAGCACTTCTTGATCAGAACTATGTTCTTGATGAGAAGATGACTGTTGCTGAAGCTGTCGCTGCTGCCGGTAAGGCTGCTGGCGGAACTGCTGAAGTTACTGCGTTTGTTCGTCTTGAAGTAGGTGAAGGTATAGAGAAAAAAGTCGAAGACTTTGCTGCAGAAGTTGCAGCACAAATGGGTTAATGCCCACCTCTTTTTACCGTTGAGAGCTTCGGCTCTTGACACCTTACAGATTCTCCTTTTACGCCAACCCCTTTTTTAAAACTATCTCATTATAATTACCTTATGAAATTACTCGAAGCTACAGCACTGTCCCATCAGTTTGAATACCCTCTTTTTAGTGACATAGACCTTGAGATAAGTGCCGGTGAGACTATCGCGATCATTGGTGAAAGTGGTAGTGGAAAGTCTACACTTTTGCATATACTCTCTACTCTGCTGGAACCTGAAGCCGGGGAAGTGAAATTATTAGAGAAATCTATCTATAATCTTAAAGAAAAAGCATTGGTGTCATTACGAAGAGATGACCTTGGTCTTATTTTTCAATCACACTATCTCTTTAAAGGTTTTAGTGCCTATGAAAACCTTGAAGTGGCATCGCTCTTAGCTAAGGAGCCCATAGATCCAAGCCTGATTATGCGTCTGGGTCTTGAAGATGTCATAGAGATGAAAGTGACAAAGCTCTCTGGTGGACAGCAGCAACGCATCTCCATAGCCCGTGTCTTGACTAAAAAACCGCGTATTATCTTTGCGGACGAACCTACCGGGAACTTGGATAACAAGACCTCCTTGGAGGTGATGAATATTTTTGAAGAGTATGTGGTTCAAGAGCAAGCGGCACTGGTCTTAGTGACCCATAACGAAGCTTTTGCACAACGCTGTAGTAAGGTGTATAGGTTGATCAATAGGGTATTGGTTCAGATAAAGTAATTTTACTTGCAAGTTTGTGCTTGTGGACTTCTTCCTTTGCATAAGTGACGGAAATAGTTATAGCCTGATATTTTAAATTTGGTGTGGTTAGAGGTCTTCTTAATTATAGAGTTCAAACCGTTGTTGATATTTTTTTATGAGTGCTAGTCCAAAATCTATCTCTTCTCTGGCTGTAGTACAGCTGACAATACCCTGAGTCTGACGTAGTAGTTGTTCGTTAAATGCTAGAGAAGATATACAGATGTCACTTTTATCGATGATAAAGATATTGATATTAAAATCCTCCAAGGGTCGTTGTGAAGGTGGAAGATAGACTTTGGTGTTTATATATTTTGCATAGTAGGCGGCAGAACTGCTACTTGATGTGATGAGGGTAAACTGGTACTTTTTTTTGAGGAGTCTCTCTATACTTCGTGATAAGATCGGGCTCTCTAAATCAGTGCTGATGACAGAGAGTGTATGTGCGCGTTCTACTTTTCTTTTTAGAGTCTGTAAGAGATCGCTTTTTTGCTCAGGCAGCAGGTAGTGCTCGTTGGCTTGGAGTGTTGTAAAGAGAAGAGAAAAAGCAAAAGTCAGTGAAATATAGGGGCGCATCTTTACCATCGTATTGAAGTTATGTTTTGTTACAATGATACCATTATTTAAAATTATGCCCAAAGGCCCTTGTTCGATGAATGTTCTTCTTGTCAATAACGATGCTGTTGTCACAAAACTGGTCACCTTAAGTACCCAAAAAACAGGTGACAGACTTGATATAGCTAGAAGTATTGATGAGGTAAGAGATGAGAGTTATGACCTGTTGATCTTAGATGTAGGTCTTTTTGATCGAGCATTTTTAGAGGCACTTAATGACAAGGCCATCTATGCCCACTCTATTTTTATTACAACGAGAGAAGACCCTGATGAGGGACTGTTTGAGAAGCTTCTATACAAACCTTTTTTACCAACAGAACTCTTAGTACTTCTTCACCAATTTGCAACGAGTGTTAAAAAAGAGCAAGAACTCTTAGCGCAAGATATTGTCTTTGATGACTTCGAAGAGAATTTTTTCAGTGATGACGAGATCGTTAGTGAAAGTGACGTCTCAGAACAAGAGATATTGGAAGGTGTACAAAGTTTTGAAGCGGTAGAAGAAGCTACACCATTTAAAGAGAGCGAAAGCGAAGAGATCCTTGAAGAAGAGGTCTTAGAAAATATCTTTTCAGATCAAGAGATCTCAGAGGTCAAGTCTATTTTAGAAGCTTTAAACAGTGATGAAAATGAAATGGCGGCGCAAGAGGTACTTGATGAGATTTCAATAGAAGCAGAACCTGTTGAGAATGATGTAGACTTAGAACTTGAGAGGGCTTTGCAAAACATTAGCAATACTTATGATGTGGATAAGATAGCGACTGAAGCTGTTACTGTACACA
Source organism: Helicobacteraceae bacterium (assembly GCA_027081565.1). Taxonomy (GTDB): domain Bacteria; phylum Campylobacterota; class Campylobacteria; order Campylobacterales; family Sulfurimonadaceae; genus Sulfonitrofixus. The sequence goes on along the minus strand of JALWKG010000342.1, from coordinate 1,216 downwards.
AGGTAGCTGACTTAGAAACAAAGCAACCAAGTCAGACAAATCAAGAGTCTATAGAGACTCTGAAAACCTTGGTGCAAGCCTTGGAAAATCCGCAGATCGCAAAGTCTCTACGCGGAACTATAACCATAAACTTAACCTTTGGAGAAGAGTAATGAACCATGATACAGGTGCTATTCTTGTTTTATCTGGCCCAAGCGGCGCCGGAAAATCATCACTGATCAAAAAGATTGAAAAAGAGATCGGTGCATTTTATTTCTCTATATCCACCACAACACGTCCAATGCGTAAGGGTGAAGTAGAGGGTGTAGATTACTACTTTGTGGACAGAGAACAGTTTGAATCAGATATTGAAGATGAAAACTTTTTGGAGTATGCCAAAGTGCATGGTAATTATTATGGAACCTCTATAAAACCTGTAAAAAAGGCTTTAAAAGAGGGTAAGTTGGTCATTTTTGACATCGATGTTCAAGGGCATGATGCGGTACAAAAACGTTTAGCAGACATCACTACCTCAGTATTTGTCACAACACCAACACTGTGTGAACTTAAACAACGTCTTAATGCCCGAGGCACCGATGCACAAGAGATTATTGATGGTCGTATAGATGTCGCTAAACGTGAAGTCCAGCGTATCAGTGAGTATGACTATCTTGTGATTAATGATAATCTGGATGAAGCAGCTGCGATTTTGGTAAATATTGCAAAAGCAGCGCGGATGAAGATCCCCTCCATAAAAATAAACGAGTTTGTATTAAACTGGGAAGACATCTGCTAATTAAAAGTGACAGCTTCGGCGCGATTTGCACTTCAGCTCACCACTCAACGCACACCAGTGCGCCTTCGGGGTCGCTTCAGCACAACTCACACCAAATCTGCCACTTTTAAAGTTCAGGTATCTTTCATCTAAGAATTAAAATATATCAACTTTAGAAATAATATTCTAGCTTATCAGCAACAAAGCGTCTCCTCTTTTTTGCCTCAAGGTTATTTCTCTGACGTGACAGAGAAAAAACGTTGAACCCATCACAGTTTATATGCTAGGAAGTTATATAAGTTAAGGCATTCAAAAAGTGGATATAGTGCTGCTTTGCTCTTCATTCAAAATTCAAAATCTAAAATTCAACATTACCTTACCCCCTTTTAGCTATAATCGCGCATACAATAAAGCCCTAAAATTGGGGTTATCAGAGAGAATTCATGGACGTTAGAAAAGCAT
>JALWKG010000341.1 GCA_027081565.1 Helicobacteraceae bacterium | reverse complement strand
TTGGTGGGATCTAAAAGAGAATTGTATCTGAGTCTGTATTGATTATAAGATATCTCTAAAACTCTGTAGAACAATTTTGACTAAAATGCAACGCTTTTGCAACGCCAAGAGTTTATACTTCTTGTTGAAATAGGTATAATGCCTAAAACAAAGGAGAAATTATGAAGTTATCTTCAATAATTGTATCAGGACTTATAGGTACAAGTGTGTTGATGTTCTCAGGATGTTCTACAGATCCTGAAAAAGCATTGACTGATTTAACGGATCAGCTGTTAGATGAAGCAAGTATTTATAGTGTTATCCTGGTAAATGATACGGACGGAAATGTTACGTTCTCCGGTGTTAGCCGAGAGACAGAATACCAAATAGTGCAGAGTAAAAACTCTGATTCTTTTGCATTTAATGGTGCTATAGATGTCTCTTACTCGGGTGGAGATACCGTTACTTTTCAAAAAGGTTACAGTCATATCTACGCAGCTACCCACTGTAATGGTCATAACCATCTTAGCGGTAATGAAGATGCCAATAACTTGCAGGTGCTAAATTTGACAGGATCAGACTTTGGGGCAGGAACACTTTTAGTAAAAGAGAACAATGATTCGACTCCTATATCGGGTGCGTTGTACGGAGATTGTGCGATCACTACTACTAGTACATTTAACAGTGTTGAATTTAAGTATGGTACGGAGATCTCTGTAGATGGCGGGGCACATTACAAAACTGTTCGTCAGATAAATCCAGAGTTTGTCAACTTAGGAGACGAGATGAAGTATTGTCTGATCGCCTATGACGATGGAAATCTCTCTTTTGTTCCTTTGGCAAAAATAGATTGGACACAGCTTAATCTACAACCGTAAAGGTATTAAGAACAGGATTAAGTAAAGTTTACTAAAAAAAGTTATAAGATAGTGGTAGATGGATTAGAACGTAGCATGAAGTTACTATCCTGTCAGAACAATAAAAACAGAGATGAAATCTCTATTAAAGGAAAAATTATGAAATTACATTCAATTGCTTTAACGAGTTTGTTAGGCGCTGGTCTTTTGATGACCAGTGGTTGTGGAACGGATGATATTAAAGATGCTATCAATGATATTGCAAAACCAAATGTTGTTTATGTTGTAAATGGTCATGATGCCAATATTACAGCATATGCGAACAGTGACTCAGCGGTGTTGCAAAATGCACAGATGAAAGTTTTTGCTTTAACGGGTCAAAGTACCACTGATGTTTACTATAAGATTGGTGAAAATGCATCTGGGCATAGTTCATTAGCATACGGAAATGCATATTTATATGTTGCATCACCAACGTGTAATGTCACTACTAACGGTTTTGGTACAATGATGGACACATCTAGTGGTGAAGGTGTTGTTGAGCTGATAAATGCTACTAATGTTGCCTATACAGCGACTACTACTAACTCTATAACTGTCAATGTAGATGGTCACCCGCATCCGATCACTGTTGTCGGTGGGACCAGTGTCGCTGCTTGTAGTAAAGCACCTACTTCTTTCAAAATATCTGATTTAGGCATAGTAAAAGGGTCTGAGGTCTCTGTAACTATTGGTGGTACAACTTCAAGAGTGTATGAGGTCAAAGATAATGTTCCTACTTCTGTAGATGTGGATGTTGTTTACCTTGGTGGCGAGAAGGGTGTTGCTGTACCTTTAGTCAAGTTTGACGATCTTTTATAAAATCACCTCTTAGCTTAGAGTGTTGATGGGTAAACTGCTCTATTGCTCTTGTTCTCAGGTATCTATGAGAATGAGAGTGCTCCTTAAAGTGGTACATTTGCGGTTTTTTAACAAGTTTTCTAAAATAGGTCAGTATTGAAATAAATGATTGATTTTTAAACATCACTTTGCTATAATGCCACTCTACTTATAAAGCGCTCAGCACTGTTAGCAGTTTTGAACGCTTCCCTTTAGACCTGTGCAATAGCATTTGGGGACAATGGGTCAGGATGGGAACATAGCAGCCCACCCTCACTTGGTATGTGCCGCAGGGATCTGGAGGGGAGTACTTTTCCCACCACTTTTTCATTTTAGTCTTCGTCGCTACATTCGTCATGTACACCAGTACACTTCCTCATTATGCTCCTTGATAAAATAAAAAATTGATGGGAAAAGCGAGCTTTTCTTTTCGCCAATTTCTGCAACAACATCGCTTCATCCGATATTTAGTTATACAATATTTTTTGTGAATAACAGTTTTTAAGTAATGTAACTTATTGTAGCACTGCTATGTTCCCTTTTTTACTGTTTATCATTCGTATATCAATAATTCTAATATTAGCGTTACTATAGTTATGTAATCGAGGTTACAGACAGACTAGTCTCTTTTGGACTATACTGCTTCTATAACTCGAAAAACCTAAAAGGATTTAAAATGAAAAAAATGGGATTAATGGCACTGTTAGTT
>JALWKG010000340.1 GCA_027081565.1 Helicobacteraceae bacterium | reverse complement strand
CTTCCGGGCTGATCATGTAAAGGACGGCAGCGTCTTTGGTACGGACCACACGGGAGATGAGGATGGCATAGGCAATAATCTTGCCATCTTTTGTAACCGTGAAAGTACGAAAGATCTTTTTGCCTTTTTTCATTTGAGCCTGTTGGTAGACCGTCTCAGCCTTTTTAATGGTAAGAAGTACGTTCTTCTTTTCTATTTTGACATCTTTTCCGTAGACAGCATGCAGTGCGTCGAAAGGAGAAACAAGAAGTTTGGCATTGAGGGATGTTAAGAGTAAAAGAGAAAGAAGTAGATAGCGCAAAAGAGACCTTTTATTTTTCGAGATTATAACATTTTCAGTGCCAATAGATTATGACAACCTGTCAGAGATCAGTTAAAGGATGAGGTGTTCAAACTTTTTCATCTGTGATGGCATTCATGAAGGTGACGATGGCATCTTCCTGATGAAGCAGGGAGTTTATACTTAGCCCATGGCTAAGTACAAAAAGAAGGGGCTAGAAGATGAACCCGAGACCTACGCTAAAGGTATTGTAATCTTCAGCACCTGCAGCAGCAATATCTGTCATAGCATAGTCCATTTTCAGTACGACCTGTTCGTGAGGGAAGTAGTTGATACCTATTGTAGTCGTCGCAGATTCGCTTACGTTGGTCGCCGTTGTCGTTCCGAGTGCATCTACAACTGTCGCTGCCGGATTGATATAGTCATATTGTGCAAAGAGAGGCAGTTTTTGTGTTGATGCAAAACTTGCAAGCAGATCATATTCAAAGTTGATGAAATATCCATTGGAATCCTTGATGGATTGATTAGGCGTTGCACTTGGGGTTGATGTACGTGCTATGTTCTCTGCGTTACTGATAGATGTAGCACTGTAAACAGCTTTGACTTTAAATCCAGACACCTCATACAGACCATGAAGATCATAGATGAATGCATTAGAATCTTTTACTGAACCCTGTGTGGCACTTCCGTAGTACATTGAACCACCGATCAAAAGACCATTGATACCACGATAGTCAAGACGTCCGACAAAGGCAGCGTTCTCAAAGGTCGGTTTACCGGTAGAACCTGGACGGCCTTCACGGACTTGACCTTTGGTACCATTGTCAGCATTGTTCAGGTCAAGAGCCTGAATGAAGCCGGCATTGTATGAAACTCCTGTGTCTCCTATGGTACCGTAGGCATTGATACCATTTGTACCCCAGGTAGACGGAATGATATATTTCTCAGTCAATGGTCTTTGTACCGTGTTGAAGAGTGTTGGTTCATGACGCAGGTTGATCAGCCCCATAGGTACAAGAAAGTGTCCAAGTTGTACATTGAAGGCCTTATTGATAAGGAAGTCAAGATACATGAATTCCACAACCGCATAACCTTCACCACCCAGGATTTCAGGGTTGGCACCGCCATGCTCGAACTCAAGTTCGGTATTCAAGATGATGTTGTCAGAAAATTTGTAACCGATGTAGGGTACGAAACGGTAAAGGTCTGCATAGTTATCGCCGTTGTCAGGTGCTGCAAAATACATCTCGCCATAACCACCGATAGAGAGAGGATCTTTGGTCATATAGACCTTGGATGCTGCTGCACCCATACCATTATGTGAAAAGCTAGAGTCAACTGTTGTAAAACCAACCTGAGAGTCTGATGTCTCATCGATCATGGCCTGCTGATTTTCCTGCAGCTCTGCCATCTGCTGCTTAAGTTCTGCGATCTCTGATGTGTCGTCTGCAAATGCTGTGTTGCCAAGTGCCATTACTGTGCTAAGAGCTAATAGTGTTTTGTTCATTTTAGTTCCTATTTTGATAATTGTTTCACAATCATTGTTTTGATGCGGAATAGTAACAGAAGGAGTGTCCTATGTCAAGTATAATGAGAGTAATACTCATTATACTTTAATTACAGTATGTTCTATCGTCTGGTGTTACGGTAAGTGACATTAATAGTGAAAACCGTTCTTGAAAATTAAGCATGTATGATTTTTAGGAGATTTGAATAGGGGTGCCCTAGAGCTAGATAAGGGGGCTGGTGTGCAAAACTGTTGTTGGTGTATTAAGAAGATCTTGTTGGAAGGGTATTTTCTTCCCCTTGAGAATCTAAGGGAAGTCTATTAGGAGTATGATTAGATCTCACACTTTTTAGTGATGATACAAAGTGGACAGAAGTTGGCTACACCTGCAATAAATGGGATCACACCAAGGTAAAACCAAGGATTTGCAGTAAAAATCCCTAAAGTAATAAGTGCAAGCCCTGCAATAATTCTAACAGGCTGACATGCTTTTCTAATTTTCATAATATCCATAAAAAATCCTTAACTATAAAATAATGTAAGATTATACTGTTTATTTGTAACTATGATTTGAATAGATGATAGTAATTATAAACTTTAAGATAATTGTGATAACTTTTTGACAAATAGTTTTTTGCGAGAAGATGAAGT
>JALWKG010000339.1:1718-2446 GCA_027081565.1 Helicobacteraceae bacterium | reverse complement strand
GTAATGACTGTTGCAGACGCTTCTGCTGCTGCTGATGTTATTATGATCCTTCTTCCGGATGAGAATCAGGCTGAGATCTACAAAGAGCAGATCGAGCCAAACCTGAAAGAGGGCGCTACAATTGCTTTCGGTCACGGTTTCAACATCCACTACGGACGTATTCACCCACGTGCTGACATCAACGTTACTATGATCGCGCCTAAGGCTCCAGGTCACACTGTACGTTCTGAGTTTGTTACTGGTGGTGGTATCCCTGACCTTATCGCTGTTGGTCAAAACCCAAGTGGTTCTACTAAAGAGCTGGCACTTGCTTATGCATCTGCTATCGGTGGTGGTCGTACTGCGATCATCGAGACAACCTTCAAAGACGAAACTGAAACTGACCTTTTTGGTGAGCAAGCAGTACTTTGTGGTGGTACAGCTTCTTTGGTTCAAGCTGGTTTCGACACACTTGTTGAAGCGGGTTACGCACCGGAACTTGCATACTTCGAGTGTCTTCATGAGCTAAAGCTTATTGTTGACCTTATGTTCCAGGGTGGAATTGCAGACATGCGTTACTCTATCTCTAACACAGCTGAGTATGGTGACTATGTTTCTGGTAAACGTGTTATCAACGACGAGTCTCGTGCAGCAATGAAAGAGATCCTAAAAGAGATCCAGGATGGTCGTTTTGCAAAAGACTTCATCCTTGAAGGTCAAGCAGGTTACCCTCGTATGAACGCTGAGCG
>JALWKG010000339.1:0-1708 GCA_027081565.1 Helicobacteraceae bacterium | reverse complement strand
TTTTACCTGTACATTTACTTTTTTAATATCGCTTCGCTTGTCAACTGTTCTTTTTTATTGCTTACAGACAGGCTCAAATATTGTTAACTTGAACCCTTTGAATTTCAATATTGAGTATGTAGACAGATATACTTCTTTACATATGTAATATATATTGCTATACTTATGTAATTTACATTTACAAGGCTTTATGATGTTTAAACGTTCAGCGGATGAAATTCTGATAGAAGCATTACAAACAGCACCGGCAGTATTGCTGTCCGGTGCGAGACAGGTTGGAAAATCGACTCTTTGCCTAGATAGAGACAGTGAATACCGCGTATTTGACAACTTAACAGAGAGAGAGGCAGCAGTTAATGATCCTGTAGGGTATATTGCTTCATTACCTAAGCCTATCATTCTTGATGAGATCCAAAAGGTCCCTGAAGTATTAGAAGGGATAAAGATGGACATTGATAAAAAGCGGACCAATGGGACATTTCTATTAACGGGTTCAGCTAATGTCTTAGATATGAAGAAAGCAAAAGATACTCTTGCGGGAAGATTGATAGAGATACAGATGTGGCCTCTTTCGCAGAAAGAGTTTAACCATAAGCCTGATGAAAATTTCATCGACCAGCTCTTTAAGAATGGGGTAGAGAGCTTACAGCCTTCAGCTGTTGACTACAACGGGCTTATGACAGCTGTTGTCAATGGGGGTTATCCTGAGATACATAAAATAACTTCTGTCAGCGGTAAGTCCTTATGGTTTAACGCTTATATCAGTACATATGTCGAAAGAGATATACGCGATGTGGGTGAATTACGTGACATTTCAGCCTTTATACGATTTTACAACATTATCGCACCACGCAGTTGTTCTTTGCTCAACAAGTCAGACCTTGCATCCGATGCCAATCTTTCAGAAGCTACTATCAGTAATTATTTAAGTATGTTAGAGATGATTTATCAAATATCATTAGTTCCACCATACAGCTCTAATATTTCCAAGCGTTTTATTAAGTCTCCAAAGATGTTTATGACAGATAGCGGTCTCTTTTGTCACTTGCTAGGTATTGGCAGTGCTGAAGAGTTGATCCAGTCCAAACATAAAGGTGATGTTGTTGAGACCTTTGTTTATACAGAACTCCTAAAACATATCAGTTACAGTGTCAGCCAACCCAAGATGTACCACTATCGGACCAATGATAAAAAAGAGATAGATTTTATCATAGAAAAAGCAGGTAAGATCTTTGCCATAGAGGTGAAATCAGGACAAAGTATAAAAAAAGATGCCTTTAAACATATCACAGATTTTCAGAATAAGTCAGATAAAGAGATTATAGGGATTGTCTTTTATGGAGGGGATACTGTGTTGTCATTTGGAACTGTGGAAAATCCTAGGTTCGCACTGCCTTTAAATATGTTTTTTTAGTCAGTTGTCATGGATGATATATGGGTCAGAACATTAATAGTGATTTTTATCTTGACCTATCATTTCTCCTTGTCGTTTCTAATAACATAGATTACGAGACCAAATATGAGAGTAAAGAGGATAATCCAGAGATGTTTTGTATATCCCAATACCAAGTAAAAAAATTAATTGGATCAGAGGGACTGTAAAAAATTCTGTGTCAATTAGATAAAATTGAACACAGAAGGAATTACAGATGAAGATAGAGTTAGACGTAGATCACTTAGCAGAACAGATCAAAGCAGGAAAAAGCTT
>JALWKG010000338.1 GCA_027081565.1 Helicobacteraceae bacterium | reverse complement strand
ATTAAGTTCTCTAAAATGATAGAAACAGGTGGTGTTATGGTTGGAGATGACGTCAAACTTCAACTAGAAATAGAGGGTATTCAAGTAAAATAACGTATGTCAACTAAACAACGTATTTTAGAGACAGCCTTAGAGCTGTTTAACACCACCAACACACAAGCAGCCACTACTAACCACATCGCCAAAGCGATGGAGATCAGTGTGGGCAACCTGCACTATCACTATAAAAACCGTGAAGCGATCATCTTCAAACTTTACGAGCAGATGTTAAAAGAAAGCACCCTGCTTGTTCAGGACCTGCCCAAAGATATCGTTGAACTATTTGAACATCAAAAACTGATGAGCAAGGTGTTGTGGAAGTACCGTTTTTTCTACCGGGAGCTTCTTTTTTTACTCTCCCGTGACCCCCTTCTGAAAAGTCGTTATATCTCTGACAACCTTGCCCACAGAGAACGTATTCGCATCACCTTTGTAAACTTGGCCACTCATGGTGATCTGGATGTTCCCATTGATAACATCTATGAGCAGTTAACCGACACAGTGATGTTGGTACTCACTTTTTGGAATCCTATGATAGAGACATTAGGTCAAGAGATCGATGAAAACGGTTTTGAAGCAGCGACCACACACCTGAGAGGCTCTATGCGTCCTTACCTTACCAAACAGGCACTTGACAAGCTGCGTAAGTTTGACGATAGTTAATCCCTACCAAAACACCGCACTCATATAGCCAACCACACGTTTTTTGTCTCCAGATGCGTCAGCACTGGTTCTATACTCAAGCAGTTCGCTTTTGAGTCTCATACGTTCTGCTGTCAAGACCAAAGCTTCTATCCCTGTATGTCCACAGGCCTCACACCCCTGCTCCAAACGTTGCGCATTTACGGACTCAACCCCATCCAAACAGATAAAATCATGTTTTTTTGCTTCAGTAAGTGTATAAAAATGGCTAAGATCACTGCTGATGACAAGAAGGTTCTCTTTATCTTTAAGCAGATACTCGAGCATTTTTGAAAGTTCCGTCGGCGAGATCTCACCATAAACCAGCTCTACCACCTTTTTCTCCGGCATATAGTGGTTGATAAAGGGGAGTTGCACTTCGGTGCTGTGCTCTTTTTCATAGATGGCTTTGAGATCTTGCAGTTTAAACTGTTTTTTCAGCTTTTGAACATAAGCCATATCATTTCTCAAGATCCCGCAAGGGGTCTCAAATGCCTCATACTCAGAGACACTGACCCCTTTGAAATAGAGATGATGGCTTGGACCGATGACGATTACCCGTTTGGCCCTGCTCTTCATTGCACTGCGATAGGCCAGGTCTGCTGTATATCCACTAAAAACATAACCTGCGTGGGGAACGATTATGGCACGAGGTGTCACCGTAGGCAGGACTTTTTTCAGATGTTGGGCCCGGTTTCTAAAAGAGGCAAAACGGTGCTCGACTTGGAGACACTCTTTAGGATAAAAGAGAGCTGCATTGTTAGCAGGACGTCTGCTGAGATCATCTTCACTGTATTTGTGAACATGATAGCGGTAGATGTCAGGATGATCTTCTAAACACTCACCTGAGAGGCCCGCTTTTTTACATAAAAAAGAGAAAAACTGTTCGAACTCAGGTAGAGACTCCCATACTTGTGGCAAATAGGTTGCTTTATGAAAAAAAGTCTCTAAAACAATCCCGTCTTTACCCACAACAATCTGTTGCTTAAGGTCTGCTACATCTTTATATATGACTTTTCTAGGCGGTGTCAGAAGTGAGACCTCCACTTCCAAACGTGACAACTCTTTAGGTTGAAGCTCCATAAAACGGGGATCAGAAAAGGCAGCGGATCGACTGTTAGAGATCAGGTCATCTATAAGTGGTCTATAGGCTTTAAGAGAGCCCATGCAACCTCGCAGACGGGTGTCTTTGTTAAGTGTTACAAAGGTAGCACCCTCTTTCGCTAAAAAAGGATGTCGTTTAAGCAGAGCGGGTTTGTTTATAAGTTTTTGTTTGTAAAGGTCTCCCACGATCGTGTCACGGGCAATACCCGTCAACAGTGAGATATTGGACTCACCAAAAAGTGAAGAGAAGAGTATAAAAAGGAGTAATATAGATCGAAACATCATAAGATATCTTACATCAAAAAACAAAAGAAGTCTACTTAAAAGCTCCTCTCCATCTGCCTATCACAAAAACTAGATCGTAATCTCAGTTCCAATACCCTCTTCAGTGAAAAGTTCAAGCAGCATGGCATGTTCTATACGTCCATCAATGATATGTGCTTTTTTGACACCGCCATCGATCGCTTCCAAACAGGCATCTACCTTTGGTACCATACCACCATGTACCGTTCCATCAGCCTTCAGCGCATTGACATCATCTTCTGTCAGTGAGGAGAGCAGTGCCATCTCTTTGTCTAAAACACCTGCTGTGTCTGTCATAAAGATCACCTTGTCCGCACCCAAA
>JALWKG010000337.1 GCA_027081565.1 Helicobacteraceae bacterium | reverse complement strand
CTCTAAAAAAAAGCACCCCAGCCCCTATCGTTTTGGGCTTTTTCTCTTCTTGCTTTTAAGTGTTGAATACAGCCATCCACAACTTACCCCACCTGATGTTAAGATCAAACTCTATGCCCCACAGCTTCTGCAAGCTGAAAAGTGGAAACATGCCAACCAACAGCAGATCATAGTACAAAATCTACACGTCATCCAAGAGGCTGCCTCTAAGGGTTACGATCTTATTGTACTTCCGGAATCAGCCTTTCCGCTCTATCTTAATAAAAATGGAGCACTTGTCCAACGCTTGCAGATGCTTTCACACCAGATCGACATCCTTACCGGAGCCCTTTATGTCGAAAAAGGTCTCCACTACAATGTAAGCTATCACTTCTCCAAAGGTAAAATAAAGATCGCTAAAAAGATGGTCTTGGTCCCTTTTGGAGAGTATGTTCCCCTTCCTGACTTTTTAAAAAAATGGGTTAACAAGACCTTTTTTGATGGCTCGGCTGACTTTGTGACCGCTACCAAACCTACAGACTTCGTCATCAAAGGCATCTCATTTAGAAATGCCGTCTGTTATGAGGCCACCTGTGATGAGATCTATGAAGGAGATCCCGCTTATATGATCGCCATCAGTAATAATGGTTGGTTTTATCCCTCTATAGAGCCTACACTTCAAAAACTGTTGATGAAGTTCTATGCTAAAAAGCACAACACCATCATCTACCACAGTGCAAACATGGGCGGCGCAGGGATTGTAAGCAGTGAAAGCTAAAACAGACATCCCCGTCTATCACTTGATTCCCTACTGTTTCCCTCGGATTTAAGCACTTTTAACCTTTTTCCAACTACTATTGGACATACAAAAAAGGATTTTTATGAATATCGCTAACAATATAACTGAACTCATAGGGAACACCCCACTGGTCAAACTCAACTTCCCTTCTCACGAGAGTGGTACTACTATCTTGGGAAAATGCGAATTTATGAACCCTACCAGTTCGGTCAAAGACCGTATCGGTTTTAACATGATCAAAGATGCTCTTGAGAGTGGAAAGATCAAAGGAGAGACACAGATCATTGAGCCTACAAGTGGTAACACGGGGATCGCCCTTGCCTCTATCTGTGCGGCACTGGGTCTTAAACTTACCCTGACCATGCCGGAGTCTATGAGTATTGAGCGAAGGAACCTGCTTAAAGCACTGGGTGCGGAACTGGTACTGACACCGGCAGCAGCAGGGATGAAAGGGGCTATCGAAGAAGCAGAAGCTTTGCAAAAGAGTCTTCCCGACGCTATTGTTCTACAGCAGTTCAACAACCCCGCCAACCCTGAAGTACACCGTCTGACTACAGCAAAAGAGATCTTACGTGACACTGACAGCAATGTTGACATCTTTGTGGCTGCAGTGGGAACAGGGGGAACCTTGACAGGAACCAGCGAAGTCTTAAAACAAGAGATTAAAAACATCCAGATCGTTGCTGTCGAACCGGAGGACTCTGCCATTTTGTCTGGCGGCACTCCAGGGCCTCATAAGATCCAAGGTATTGGTGCAGGTTTTGTTCCAGCTATCTTGGACACAGAGATCTATGGTGAAGTAATCAAGGTGAGCAATGACGACGCTATCAACACTGCCAAGATGTTGGCACGTCATGAAGGACTTTTGGTGGGTATCTCAGCAGGTGCCAATGTCTATGCTGCCATGGAGATGGGCAAACGTCCGGAGAACCAGGGCAAGACCATCGTTACCATCTTGTGTGACACCGGTGAACGTTACCTGAGTACAGCACTTTTTAGTGAGTAAAATACTCCTTGAGACCCTCTGTGTCAAAGAGGGCCAACTTCAACATCTCTCCTTCCATCAAAAGCGCCTTGAACACGCCCTCAAACAACTTCAGTTCAATGTACATTATGATCTCAAAGAACTGCTTTCACCACCTAATGCACCCCTGCTGCGCTGTCGTGTACTCTACAGCGAAAGAAGCTTCGAGGTCAGTTATCATACTTATGAAAAAAAACAGATACAGACCCTGCAGTTAATAGAGGCCGACACACTGGATTATGCACTGAAATATGCAGACCGTGACGCCTTGAACAGACTTGCTCAAAAGAAAAAATCCGCCGATGACATCTTGATCGTACAAAACGACCTAATAACAGACACCAGCATTGCCAACATCGCCTTTTATGACGGTTCACAATGGATAACACCACAAAAAGCACTGCTTAAAGGTACCACCCGCACCCGACTGCTTGCAGAGAAGAGACTTGTAGAAGCAGAGATCTCTGTAGATGATATAAAACATTTTGAACAGTTTGCATTGATGAATGCCATGATAGGTTTTGAGCCGGTCAAAAATGGTATAATTCTGCCCATGAATTACGCTGACAAGGGATAGCATGTTATATGAGATGATTAAAGACGAGAAATATACCGCTCTGATGAACCAACATATTCAGGAGCTTTTGGT
>JALWKG010000336.1 GCA_027081565.1 Helicobacteraceae bacterium | reverse complement strand
TGATCGCTCTCTGTTGGGCTTCTTTGGACATATCACCATATAGCGGTGCGATGATGACCTCTGCGCCTACATACTCTTGTAAGGACTTTTGTACTTGCATGATCTCTTTGACCCCGGGGAGAAAGGCGAGAATACTGCCCTTGTCATTTTGAAGGGATGCTTTGATCTGCTTTGTCATCAGTTTGGACAGATCTCTTGGCGATGGGTGGGTGGTACTGCTGTCAAGAAAGTACTCTTCTACTTGAAAGCTTTTTCCCAAACTTGAGATGAGTGGTGCATCATCTAGCAGTTGAGAGACGGCTTCAGTGTTGAGGGTCGCTGACATGACCATGATCTTAAGGTCTTCACGAAGAAGTGCCTGCGACTGCAGACTCAGTGCCAAAGCAAGGTCTCCATGGAGGTTACGTTCATGAAACTCATCAAAAATGACCATAGCTACATTTTCAAGAGCCGGATCACTTTGTAACATACGGGTTAAGATACCTTCGGTGACGACGATGATCTTACTCTGCTTGCTGACACAACGCTCTGCACGTATCTGGTACCCTATGGTTTGCCCCACTTCTTCACCCAAAAGAGAGGCCATTCTCATTGCAGCATTCCGTGTGGCCAAACGACGTGGTTCCAGCATGATGATCGCTTTGTCCTCTAACCATGGGGCTTGTAAAAGAGCTAAGGGAACCATGGTGGTCTTACCCGCACCTGGTGGGGCTTCTAATACAAGACGGTTGTGGTGCTGCAGTGTTGAGATGATATTGGGCAGGACATCATGGATGGGTAGTTTTTGCATGGCATATTATAGTTGAAAAAAAGTATGAGTCCAATATTGAGGAAGTGACAAGATGAAGAGAGGCGCTGGGTACCTCTTGTTATCTCTTGGAATTAAGGAGATAGAAGCTCTCTATAGTGGTACTGTTTTACTTTCAACACGTTCTTGGAGCTCTTTGGTCAGGTTGGGGAAGAAGTCGATACCAAGTCTGTTTTCTAAATTATCTACGGTCGTTCGGTATGCTTTCATCTTTTTATAGTCTATCGGCTTGTTGGGAACGATCCATGCCCACATTTTGGGACCATCTACCGTGTCAGGTGCATAGACTGCTTTGTAGTAGTGGGTAGGAACAGCAATCTGATGGCGACCAATACGTTCAAGCTTCATGTTCTTCTCTTCAAGAAAAGCGACGCCAGTGACCACGATCACTTTGTTATAGACATCGGCAAGTTCACGAACACCACGTTCCAGATAGACCCAGGCGTGACGGTTGAGTTTATAGTCTTGAGGTGCGATGTTGGACATGACAAAGGTCTCATGAGAAGCGAAGTGCTCACTGTTCATGTCTTCAAAAGGTACCAGTGGACTGCGATCTTGTGTACTGTAGGCATAGTCGCTCGAGGTTGCACGGTGCTTTCGCTCTAAAGCGTAGTCTCTGTGATAACGAAAACCCTCAAGTTTTATACGTTTTGTATCAGATTTTTTGCTGAGATGCTCAACCGCCCAGAGGGGTGTTTTGGTGTCAAATGAGTAACCGATGACAAAGTTTTTTTTACAAAGTACCTTGTCAACATTTTGAGTAGGGAAACCTTCGGGATAGAGTGTGCTACAATCACTTGCAAAAACAAGAGAAAATAGAGTTAAAAGAGATAAAATAGATTTAAACAAAAGATACCTTCAATAATTTTTATGGAACAATACAGTTTAAAACCGTCAAGTCAACTATAATATTCCCTATAAATAATAAATTATAATAATATGTTTCAAAAATTTACACTATATTTAGGTGGAAATATTAAAAAACATGAAAAAGAGTGCGCATGCCAAAAACAGCTCAAAAACGTTTACATCCTAGAAATCTGCATAATGGACGTTATGACTTCCCTACATTGATCAAAAAAAGTCCACAACTTGAACCTTTTATTTATACCAACACTTATGGAGACCTCTCCATAGATTTTTCAGATCCACTTGCTGTTTTAAGTCTGAACCGTGCCTTGTTAGCACATTTTTATGGTGTTATATACTGGAGTGTTCCTAAGGGCTACCTCTGTCCACCCATCCCCGGACGGGTAGACTACATACACTATATGGCAGACCTTCTTGCTCGGAGTTTTGGAGGTGTTGTTCCTACCGGAAGTCAGGTTAGAGGCTTGGATATTGGTGTGGGCGCCAACTGTATCTATCCTTTGGTAGCCACAGCGATCTATGGTTGGCGTTTTGTTGGCTCGGATATTGATGCGGTCTCCGTAAAGTCTGCTAAAGAGATCGTGGCTAAAAATGTATCACTTCAAAACAAGATAGAGATAAAAAAGCAGGAGAACCCTGCGTATATCTTTAAAAGCATCATCACTAAAACAGACCGTTTTGATTTTACACTTTGTAACCCTCCCTTTCATAGATCGTCAGAAGAGGCACAAAAAGGTACTCAAAGAAAAAATAGAAATCTTCATCAAGAGCACGCTAAAAAAGATGCGC
>JALWKG010000335.1 GCA_027081565.1 Helicobacteraceae bacterium | reverse complement strand
TCCAAAGTCCCAGATCTTCTGGTTGAGTACCACCCCTGCCTGCCAACCATCAGAGTCTATAGTATGGAATTGCCCATTTTGAGGCAAGACATAGGTACGAGTAGGATCGTACTCTGCATTGAAACGAACTTGAGGAAGATAGTCAGAACGGCTCTGTTTGATCCCCTCTTGCGCAGAGGTGACCTGCAATATAAAACGTTTAATGTCAGGATGATACGCCAAAGCCTTTTGAATGGCCTCATTCTGGGAGAGAGATTGTGCTTGCAGTTGAAGTGTGAAAAAAATGATAAAAATGAAAGCTTTTAACATAAGGACTCCTAGTAAAAAGAAGTATGACACTTTCGCATTAACGTAACGTTAAATCTATGGGGCACTTAAATAAAGAAAAGACACTTTTAGATCAGTCCCAAAAGTGCGACAAAAAGAACCGGCGGTGTGATCACGAGACCGACTTTCATATATTCACCCCAGCCGATCTTAACCCCTTTTTGAGCAAGTACATGCAGCCAGAGCAGGGTGGCGAGTGAGCCGATCGGGGTCATCTTTGGCCCAAGATTGGAGCCTAGGATGTTGGCATAGACGAGGGATTCGTTGCCGACATAGCCCACCTTGTCTATGGCGATATCCATGATCATGATGGTCGGCATGTTGTTCATGACGGAGCTGATCACAGCGGAAAGGAAACCGGTACCAATGATGGCGATAGCTTCACCCTGATGGCTCAGCGCTTCGATCCACGAAGCGACGACATCTGTCAGACCGGCATTTTTGAGACCGTAGACCACGATGTAGAGCCCGATGCTGAACCATACGACCTGCCAGGGTGCAGCTTTGATGGTCATGATGGGTTTGACGGCTTTATAGTGGTTGGCTATGGCTAGAAAAACCAAAGCGCCGCCGAGTGCAAAGAAAGAGACCGGAAGATGGAAATGGTCACCGATGAAATAGCCCACCATCAGCAGTGCGAGAAAAAACCAGCTGAGCTTGAACATGGTCTGGTTCTTGATCACAGAAGATGCTTCCGGCAGCAGTTCGACATCGACCTTCAGTGGAATGTCTTTTCTAAAGTAGACCCATAGAACAGCGATGGAGGCAAGGATACTCAAGAGGTTGGGCAAAAACATATGTTTGGCATACTCAACAAAACCGATATCGAAATAACCGGCGGTGACGATGTTGGTGAGGTTGGAGATGACCAGCGGGTTGGATGCACTGTCACCGATGAACCCGCCCGCCATCAAAAAGGCAAAGATAGACAGAGGCTTCATCTTGAGGTATTTCATCTTGGCGAGCAGGATCGGTGTGAGGATGAGCGCCGCCCCGTCGTTGGCGAAAAAAGCGGCGACAATGGCACCGAGAAGCAGGATGTAGACAAACATCTTGTTGCCGCTTCCTCCGCTGAGTTTGGCCATCTTGATTGCAGCCCACTCAAAAAAGCCGATCTCATCGAGCACCATAGAGAGGATGATAATACCGATGAAGGCAAGTGTCGCGTCCCAGACGATGTCGGTCACGGTGATGACATCATCAAAGTCGACCACACCCAAAAGAAGTGCCGCTATGGCACCTATGACGGCAGTTGTACCGATCTGTAGACCTTTTGGCTGCCAGATGACAAAGACCAATGTCACGAAAAAGAGGCTAAATGCGAGAATCATCACTATCCTTCTGTTCTTGTGCAGAACTTTTTTTAATGACGAACTATAGCGAAATTAAATCATTAAATCAACATATGTTGATATATTGTATTTTTTACGTTACAATGCTCCAAACAAATGGAGGTAAAGTGTATGGATGTCTTTTTAAAAACGGTCTCGGCACTCAATGATGAGACGCGTATTTTGATACTGCGTTTTTTGGATGAGTATGGTGACTCATGTGTCTGCGACCTGCAGACCTCACTCGACATGATCCAGTCGCGTCTTTCCCGTCATCTCAAGATCTTGAAAGAGGCGGGGTTTCTTCGTGTGGAACGTCGGGGGACCTGGGCCTATTATGCCATTCGTTCACCGCTGGACCGCTTTAGAAGCGAAGCACTCGAAGAGATCCGTCATCTGGACATCACTTTGCCACCACTACAGAAAACATCACAAACAGGAGCGTGTAAATTATGAGTCAGAAAAAAGAGGTCTTGATCCTTTGTACCGGTAACAGTTGTCGTTCTATCATGGCCGAGGCGATGATCAATGCGAAAATGGGAGATTGTGTCCATGCCCAGAGTTCTGGTGTCAAAGCCAGTGGCAAGGTAAACCCGCATGCTCAGGCACTTTTAGAGTCCAAAGGGGAGTGGAAAGAGGCGTATCACTCCAAAGTCATAGAGACCGTTCTCGATACCGCATTTGACCTGGTCGTCACAGTCTGTGATGCGGCTAAAGAGACCTGTCCGATGTTCCCCAAGGCAGTCAAGACCATCCATGTCGGTTTTGAAGACCCAAGCGGAAAAGCGGTAGAAGAGTATGCCAAGACATATGATCTTATCGAAAAA
>JALWKG010000334.1 GCA_027081565.1 Helicobacteraceae bacterium | reverse complement strand
ATAGCGGCTTCATTTTTAAAGCCCGATGAGTTAAAACTTTATACACTCATCTATAACCGTTTTGTTGCATGTCAGATGAATGATGCTATTTTCGAGCAGCAGTCTATTATCTTTAAAAGTGAAAGTGCAGAGTACCGTGCAAGCGGTCGTAAACTGATCTTTGATGGTTTCTATAAAGTCGTAGGAACAGATGACAAAGACAAACTACTTCCTGCCCTTGAAAAAGGTCAAGATATTAAGATCACCGAGATCAAACCGACACAACACTTCACTGAGCCGCCATCACGTTTTTCAGAAGCAAGTCTGATTAAACAGCTCGAAGCAGAAGGGATTGGTCGTCCATCAACCTACGCACCAACCATCTCTACACTTCAAGCACGTAACTACATTACCATTGAAAAAAGACAGATCGCACCTACAGAGATTGCCTTTACCGTTATAGAGATGCTAGAAAAGCACTTTAGTGACATTGTGGATGCAAACTTTACAGCGAACATGGAAGAGGTTCTTGATAAGATCGCTGAAGAGGGTAAAGACTGGCAGAGTGTTCTTAATGAGTTTTACTTCCCGTTTATAGAACGTGTCAAAGAGGGTAAAGAGAAGATCGTCTCTCTTAAACTTGCAAAACCACTAGGTCGTAACTGCCCACAATGTGGATCTGAACTGCTTCTACGTTCCGGACGTTATGGTAACTTTATTGCTTGTAGTGGTTTTCCTAAGTGTAAATATACAGAACAAGTTGCTGAAGATGGCGAAGAGGGAGAAGCACCTAAAGTCGAGACAACTGATGAGAAGTGTGATAAATGTGGTGGCGATATGGTCATCAAAAATGGTCGCAACGGAAAGTTCCTCGCCTGTAGCAACTATCCAGAGTGTAAAAACACCAAGTCTATGGAGATAGAGGCAAAAGAGTCCAAGGTCCCTTGTCCAGACTGTGGCAAAAAACTGGTCTATCGTAACTCACGCCGTGGACCGTTCTGGGGCTGTGAAGACTACCCTACTTGTAAATTCATCTCCAAGTTCGAGCCTTCTGAAAAGAAGTGTGAACAAGAGGGATGTGGCGGTACACTCGCCCGGAGAACCTACCGTAACAAAGAGGTCTATGAGTGTATTCGCTGTAAAGACCGTACACCGGCTGAAGAGGGTGAATAGAAAATGGAAAAAGGAACTTCTTTATGAAGATCGGTATTCTCTCAGACACCCATAAAAAAGAGAATCGCTCCCAAAAAGTGATCGATCTGCTTCTTAAAGAGGGTGCAGAATTTTTTATCCATGCTGGTGACATCGTCAAGACAGAGATGTTAGAGCAGTTGGTAGCCACAGGTAAACGCTATGTAGCGGTTTATGGTAACAATGATGCCCACCTTCATACGGTACATAATCACTATAACCTGGTCCAAGAGCCACACTACTTTAAACTCGCCCATACCAAATTCAAACTGATGCACCTCCCTTTTTTTATGTCTCCTGATGCCGATGTTGTACTCTATGGTCACACCCATACATTTGATTGTGAATTTTCCAATGGAACACTTTTTTTAAATCCCGGAGAGGCCTGTGCCCGTAACAAACCGGTAAGCGAATGTGCCATGTTGGAGATCACCGACTCTCATTTTTATATCACCTATTATGCTCGTAAACTAAAAACTAAAAAATTTAAAGAGCAACACTTCTCATTTGAAAGGAAAGACTAATGTCTCAAAGTATCTTTTTATGTGCCATTTCCAATATCAACAGTGGCACCTGTAACGAGGACTGCAAGTTTTGTTCTCAAAGTGTCAAGTATAAAGCAGATATCGAACGTTATATTCAAAAACCTATAGACACTATTGTCAAAGAGGCTAAGGCTGCACGTGCTTCTGGCGCCCTCGGATTCTGTCTGGTCACCGCAAATAAAGGAATCGACACCAAAGTACTTGACTTTGTCTGCAATGTAGCAAAAGCCGTATCATCTGCAGTCCCAGAACTACGCCTTATCGCATGTAATGGAACAGCGAGTGTCCAACAGCTGTTAACACTTAAAGAGGCTGGCATTAAGGCCTATAATCACAATCTCGAAACAGCTGAGTCCTTCTACCCTGAAGTTTGTACTACCCATCCATGGAGTGAACGCTACGAGACGTGTGAAAATGTTACTAAGGCGGGCTTAACACTAATCACTGGTGGTATTTTTGGGATGGGTGAGAGTCAAGAGCAGCGCATCTCGATGTTAGAGTCTCTTAAAAGTCTCAACCCCACTTCTGTGCCTTTGAACTTCTACCACCACAACCCGGCCCTTCCGTTACAGCCTAACCCTCTCACCACAGATGAGGCTTTGGAGCTCATCACTTTGGCACGCAGTATCATTAAAGATGCTGACCGTATTATGGTTGCTGGCGGACGTGAACTTATGTTTGGTACCCGTCAAGAGGAGATCTTTGCCGCAGGTGCTAACTCTATTGTGATTGGTAACTACCTTACCACTCAAGGCCGTGATAAGAGTAGTG
>JALWKG010000333.1 GCA_027081565.1 Helicobacteraceae bacterium | reverse complement strand
ATTGGCGCATCGGTTCACGAAGTAATTCAAAAAAGTAACGAAAACGTCCAATAACAGGATAGTTAATGAGTAGAGAGTGTTGTCTCTGTACATATCTGTCATAGATAAAAAGTGCAATAATGGCTAAAAAGATCACCGTAAAGATCAACTCAGCAAAGTCTTCCAAATAAAGCCATATGGCATGTATCATCTTCTCTCTCTTTTAAAAGGTGTTTAGATCTATGGTTTTTTCTTCTTTTAGTTCAAGGTCTTTGATCCAAATTGTTCCATCATTACGCTCATTTTCACCGATGATAGCACAGAAACGGGCATTGACCTTGTCTGCACCTTTGAGGTGGTTTTTAAAGTTTTTACTTTTATACTCAACAGTGACCTTGTCACTTTTACGTTTGACTTGTGCTGCTTTCATAATAAGAGGCAGACCTTCATCATCCATCGTGCCTATATAATAGCCTTCTCGCTTGGTCTCAGGCATTTTAATAAGTTCCAAAAGACGCTCGATCCCCATGGCAAAACCGACAGCGGGTGTTGCTTTACCATCTAAAAACTCAACCAGTCTGTCGTAACGTCCACCGCCTGCGATAGCCGATTGTGCGCCGATCTCATCACTGACAAACTCAAAAGCAGTTTTGGAGTAGTAGTCAAGTCCACGAACGAGGTGTGTGTTGACCTCATAGTCGATCTTACTGTCTTCTAAAAGTGACTTGAGTTGTTGGAAGTCGGTGTCGCAACCTTCACAAAGATTTTGCATGAGCTTAGGGGCTTCAGCATAGAGTGCTTGGCAACTGCTGTTTTTACAGTCTAGGACACGAATAGGATTGCTTGCCTTACGACGTTTACAATCTTCACAGATCTCAGACTCATGAGCATCAAGAAAACTGACAAGTTTGTTACGATAATCCGGCATACAGTTTTGGTCACCAAGAGAGTTGATCTCTAATTTGTAACCAATACCAAGTGCATCCAAGATGTCAACAAGCATCATAATCAGGGTAGCATCTTCAACAACGCTCGCCACACCAAAACTCTCTATACCAAACTGGTGGAATTGACGCAGTCGACCTTTTTGTGGACGTTCATAACGAAACATTGGCCCATGGTAGAAAAAACGGTGGATACCGCCTTGTTTGTCCATCTTCTTTTGGATGAAGGCACGAACCACACCGGCTGTTCCTTCTGGACGAAGACAGACATCATTTTCACCTTTATCGATGAACTGATACATCTCTTTACCAACGATGTCACTTGACTCACCAACAGAGCGCTTAAACAGTGCTGTCTCTTCTAATATAGGGGCTTCAAAAAATGTAAAACCGTAACGTTTGGCAATGGTGGTCGCTGTCTCTATAAAGTACTCATAACGTTCAGCATCTGGGCTGAACATGTCGTTCATACCACGAAGGGATTGGATCATCGGTTCTCCTTGATTTTTCTAATAATTTTTTCTGTAATCTTTTCTATAGGTTCAGCAGCATCTATGATGACAAGCTCTATCCCTAAAAGTTCGCTCGCTTTGATCAGGGCTTCTTGAATATCCAGCAGGTACGCAACCCCACGTAACTCAATGCCATCTAGCTCTTTTTGAGAGAGTCTATAGGTCAACTCTTCTTTGGTCAGTTGCAGTAAAAAAAGGATCTCAGGATAGTTTCCATCGGTCGCAAAACGGTTGAGATGCAAAATAGCGGTCTCAGAGATATTTTTTTGAACTAGGGCATAAGCAACACCAGAGACAACACTTCTGTCTGATATAACGAGTTTGTCGAGGTTGGGGAGAACAACCTCTTGCATATGCTCTGCACGATCAGCCAAAAAGAGCAGAAACTCCGCTTTTGCACTTTGAACCTCACCACTTAAGACAATTTCACGTATCTTTGTACCAATAGCCGTAGCACCAGGCTCTTTAGTGATCACAGCCTCACTGAAATATTTTTGCAGCAATGCGATCTGTGTACTTTTACCTGCGGTGTCTATGCCTTCTATCGCAACATACATCTAAACCCTCTTTCCTATGGCATTTTGAACTGCTTGGGGAAGCAGGTGGTCTGTCTTACCGTTGAACTTGAGCAGATTACGCACTATGGAGGAGCTTATAAATGCATGTTTGAGACTTGGCATAAGGTAGACGGTCTCTATCTCATCATCAAGTGAGTGGTTCAGGTAGCCCAGTTGTAACTCATACTCAAAATCACTAACCGCGCGAAGTCCACGAATAAGGATCTTAGCCTCTAGTGAAGCTGCAAGGTCAACCGTGAGAATGTCAAAACCTACCACGCGAACGCTAGGAAAATCACGCACTGCTTTGTTGACCAGTTCTATACGCTCTTCAAGGTTAAACATAGGTTTTTTCTCTTTAGAGTCAGCCACTGCGACAATGACTTCATCAAAAAGGTTGCTGGCGCGTTTGATAATGTCAACATGACCGTTGGTGATAGGATCAAACGTTCCAGGGTAGAGGGCAATTCTAGGTTTACTCATGGTCACTCCAGCGTTTA
>JALWKG010000332.1 GCA_027081565.1 Helicobacteraceae bacterium | reverse complement strand
GTATACCTGGTGTGCTTATACATATCTACCTTTCTGTTATTAACAAACATACACTTTTAGTTACGCAGCATTAATGGTTTTTTTGGAAATTGTGGTTTTTAAAATTGGGTTTTTCAGGACTGACTATTTATAGTGTCTATAACTATTATAAAGCGAGAGGGGTAGGAAGGGTATTAATTCAAGGTTTTAGATACAAAATGTGATAAAAATGTGATAAATAAGTAATTAAGGATTGATCATCAAGATCCCGCCAAAGCGCCCTGTCTCTTTTTGGTCTGCTCTGTATGAGAAGTAGGTACTGTTATGACAGGCATTGCAAACAGAGAGGTTGTTGATCTGTACCTCTTTTAGTCCTAAGGTCTTAAGCTGATGGAGGATAATGGCGTTGACATCTAAAAAGTAACTTCCTGCTCTATGTTCTACTGCAAAACCATAACCTAGGATATCTGTCTCCTGTGCGATCTCTGTACCCACCTCATAACAGCAGACCCCAATAGAAGGACCGAGTGCCACTAGAATATTTTCTATGTCACTATCATAGCTTGCAGACATCTTCTTGATAGTTTTGGTGACAATGCTTTTGAGTGCACCCGCCCTTCCTGCATGGGCTACAGCAATGACCTTTTGTATAGGATCATAAAGAAGGACTGGGGTGCAGTCGGCGGTCATGACCATAAGGGGTGTAGCTGTCTGGTTTGTGATCAGTGCATCACATTCAGGTGGATTTTCAAAGTGGTGTCGTTTAGAGTCTACGATGGTGATCTTGTCTGAGTGTATCTGTCTCATATGGATCAGATTCTGGTACTCATAACCAAGGGATTTTGCTGTTTTTTGATGGTTCTGTATAACATCTGTTTTCAGATCTCCTACATGAAAGGCGAGGTTGTTACTGTGAAAAGGTGCTTTTGAGAGACCGCCGTGGCGTGAGGTAAAGGCATGCGTGATCTCACTAAAAGAGGAGAGAAGAGGAGACTTTAGTGTTTTCATGAGAAGATTATACACGTTTTTTGATGACTAAGTAGCCTAGGTTACAGTGAATGGGCCAAGAATGCGATAGAATAGAGGGATTAAACAATCTACTTGAGTATATGCTAGAAAGTACTCTGTACCTGTGACAAGAAGGATAGATTTGCACCCCCTCCACACTTTACCCGTAACACTGACAGGTTCTGATGTTGAAAAAAAGCGTGAAGAGATACGCGACTATTTTCACAAAACCTATGATATGTATGAAGATCTATTTACCACCTTCATAGACGATAGTGTCTTTTACGAACAGCCTGAAGCAACACGTCATCCTATGATCTTTTATTTTGGACACACAGCGACCTTTTTTGTAAACAAATTTATGGTGGCCAAGATTATCGATGATCGAATTAACCCTGAATTTGAGGCAACATTTGCTATTGGTGTTGATGAGATGAAGTGGGATGATATGCAAAAAGCTCACTACGTTTGGCCAGAAGTTTCTGCAGTACGAGTCTATCGTGATACAGTGAGAGAATTGGTTGATGGACTTATTACTACGCTGCCGCTTAGCTTGCCGATTACCCAAGAAAGTCCTTGGTGGATCATTTTGATGGGGATAGAACATGAACGTATTCATATCGAGACCTCGAGTGTTCTTCACCGACAGCTACCTATAGAAAAAGTGCAAAGTGTTGCGAACTTCCCTATATGTCAAACACAAGGGAAGACACCTAAAAATGAGATGGTAGCGATCGATGGTGCCAAGGTGAGGCTAGGTAAGAGTAAAGACTATCACCTCTATGGCTGGGACAACGAGTATGGAGTTTACGAAGAGAACGTTCCATCATTTAAAGCGGCAAAGTACATCTGCTCTAATGGTGAATTTTTAGAATTTGTACAAGATGGTGGATATGAAACATCTGAGTTCTGGGATGAAGAGGGACACGAGTTTTTGAAGAGAGGTTCTCTCAAACATCCTACCTTTTGGGTGCCAGATGAAGATGGTCGTTACAAGTACCGTACGATGACAGAGATCATAGAGATGCCGATGAACTGGCCTGTTGATGTTAACTATCTTGAAGCGAAGGCCTATTGTCGTTGGAAAAGTGCCAAAGAACAAAAGGAGTACCGACTTTTAAGTGAGCCTGAGTGGTATCTGCTTTATGAGCGAGCAGGGATCAAAGATGTTCCAGAGTTTGATGACACTAAGGCCAATATTAACTTTGTCCATTATGCATCATCGTGCCCTGTAGATATGTTCGCCTTTGGTGACCTGTATGATGTGATGGGAAATGTCTGGCAGTGGAGTGAAAGTCATATGAACGGCTTTAAAGGGTTTGAACCCCACTATGCTTATGATGACTTTTCACTACCGACCTTTGACACCAAACACAACATTTTAAAGGGTGGTTCATGGGCGAGCACAGGTAATGAACTGATGCGTAACTCGCGTTATGCGTTTAGACGCCATTTTTACCAACATGCAGGATTTAGAGTCGTTGAAGGAGACCAATTGAGTATTGAGACAGAAGAAGAGAAGAACATTTATGAGAGTGATGCCTTAGTATCACAGTACTGCCATTTCCAGTATGGCGAAGAGCACTTCGGTGTAGAGAACTTTGCTAAGAAGTGTGCAGAGTTTGCTTTAGAGTATGGACAAGAGACTGAGATGAGACACGCCTTGGACCTTGGTTGTGCTACAGGACGTGCCAGTTTTGAGCTGGCCAAAGGGTTTGACAAGGTGACGGGCATAGATTTTTCTGCACGTTTTGTGCAGGTAGGATTAGACTTTCAGTCTCAAGGCAAGATCAATTTTCAACGTGTGGTCGAGGGTGAGATCGTAGCTCAAGAATCAGTAACTTTAGAGGAACTGGGCTTTGATGAAATCGCTAAAAATGTTGATTTTTGGCAGGGAGATGCCTGTAACATGAAAGGGCACTTCAAAGGGTATGACCTTATCATGGCGACCAACCTTATAGATAGACTTTATGAGCCACTGCTCTTTTTAGAAGGGATTGAAGAACGTATAATAGAGGGGGGCTATCTTATCTTAACCTCTCCCTACACTTGGCTTGAAGAGTATACTAAAAAAGAGTTTTGGCTGGGGGGTTATACAGATGCTGATGGCAATGCAGTCTCTACATTGGAGGGTCTTAAAAATGTCTTAGATCCAAAGTTTGAGCTGGTCGCAACCCATGATGTTCCTTTTGTTATTCCGGAGACTGCACGTAAATTTCAACATACTATTTCACAGATGAGTGTCTGGAAAAAGCGATGAGTTTTGACTTTCAGTCTGTAACTGATCGCTCAAAAAGCAGGGCAGAGAAGTACACCCTGCGTCAAACACTTTTTGGTACTGAAGATGTTTTACCGATGTGGGTAGCGGACATGGACATAGAGACACCGCCTTGTGTGGTAGAAGCCGTTAAGAGAAGAGCGGCACATCCTGTTTATGGTTATGAAGAGGTACCTGAGAGTGCCTATGAAGCGCAGATAGCGTGGATGAAAAAACGTCATGGCTTTGAGATACAACGTGAATGGATGTTCTACTCACACTCAGTTGTTGCAACGATAAACACGGCGATCCATGCGTTTACTGAACCAGGTGATAAGGTCATTGTTCAAACTCCAATTTATCCACCTTTTCTAAAAAATGTCACACGAAATGGTCGAGAGATTTTGCGTAACCCACTTCGAAAAACTGCTAAGGGTGATTACCGTTTCGACTTTGATGATTTGCGTTCAAAGATCGATGAGAATACCAAACTGCTACTTCTCTGTTCTCCACATAATCCTGTGGGACGTGTCTGGAGTAGAGAAGAGTTACAAGAGTTGGCGGAGATCTGTGTGGAACATAACATCAAGGTCATGGCAGATGAGATCCACTCTGATTTGGTCTATGCGCCGAATATCCATACCCCATTCGCTTCACTAAGTGATGAGGTGGCCAACCTGACCATTACAGCAATAGGGCCGGGCAAGACGTTTAACACAGCGGGATTGGCTATATCTACAGTGGTTGTTCAAAATGAGGCAATGCGTCAAGATTTTGATGATGCTTATGAACGTATCCATTTTGCCCAAGGCAATGTCTTTGCTCATGCTGGTTTTGAAGCGGCCTATAGAGAGGGTGAAGCGTGGTTGGATGAACTGCTAATACATTTACAACGTAACATTCAAAAACTGACGGCTTTAGCTGGGCGTCATAGTGATAAGATACGTTTTATCCCGCCAGAGGGAACCTACTTGGCGTGGTTGGACTGTTCGCAGTTGGGACTGAGTAGCAGTGAACTTAAACGGTTTTTTGTAGAAGATGCTGCCTTGGGTCTAAGTCCGGGGATCTCTTTTGGAAAAGAGGGTAAAGGCTACATGCGCCTTAACTTTGCAGTTCCGGGTCCTATTATGGATGATGCCATAGCACATTTGGATATGGCTTTGGGTGATTTTGACGAGTATTAGATTGTTATAGATACTCTTTTACCCTGAAGTCTTATCTCCTCTCAGGAATGCCAGAGGTATAACTTATAAGGAATGACGATGCATAAAGTGATGATCATAAGCGGAGCAGGTCTGAGTGCTGAGAGTGGTATCAGTACCTTTCGTGACAGTGATGGACTTTGGGAAAACTATGATGTTATGACGGTCTGTTCGACTCAAGGTTGGATGCAAGACCGTCAACTTGTGACGGATTTTTACAATGCCCGCAGAGAAGATCTTGAAGACAAAAAACCCAATGCTATGCATAAGGCTTTAGCCGCTTTAGAAGAGAAATACCCCGGTGAAATCATCCACCTTACTCAAAATGTTGACAACCTTCTAGAAAAAGCAGGGGCCAAAGAGGTTTTACATCTGCATGGTACTTTAACCGATCTGTGTTGTGAAGATTGTCATCAAACGTTTCATGTGGGCTATCGAGCCCAAAAAGAGGATGAGCAGTGCCCTTATTGTGGCAGCTATAGTGTTCGGCATAATGTTGTGATGTTTGGAGAGAGTGCGCCGATGTATCAACATATTTACAAGGCGATTGACGAGAGTGACCTTTTTATTGCTATTGGTACCAGTGGTCAGGTTATAGACATTGTAGCTTTGGTGCAAGAGTTTGAACACTCCCTATTGGTGAACCCTAAGCAAGAACGTCA
Organism: Helicobacteraceae bacterium; assembly: GCA_027081565.1. Taxonomy (GTDB): domain Bacteria; phylum Campylobacterota; class Campylobacteria; order Campylobacterales; family Sulfurimonadaceae; genus Sulfonitrofixus. Next base: position 5,587 of record JALWKG010000332.1, on the reverse strand, counting down.
TACCACTGCTTTTGGAGATTTTGAGAAAAATATTGATGCCTATTTTGAACACTTTATTCAAGCTAAGGCGACGGACGCGGTTGATGAGATGTTAGAGCATATCGAGGAGCATCTTGGTCGTTAAAGTACTAGAGACAGCTCAAAGATAGTTATACCTAAGGGCAAGAACCGGTGGATTATGTGGATGTGATCTATGTGTATCATGTTATACTAGAAACAAATTTCCTAAGGATATAAACATGAAAAATAAACTTCAAGCCGCACTTTGGGGTGCTTTTTATGGTGATGCCTATGCGCTTGGTGCACACTGGCTCTATGATACCCATCAGATCTCAAAGTCTCAATTTGACACTCAATCGTTCAATGACCCTCTGAGTGACTATCATCCTGGAAAAAAGGCGGGAGACTTTACCCACTATGGTGACCAGATGTTATGGCTTTTAGATGCCATTGCCAATGATGACAATTTTACGATTCAAAGCTTCTCTGGTGCATGGAGAGAGAAGATGCAGGAGTATACGGGATATGTCGATGGTGCATCTAAACATACCTTGGAGGCTTTGGATGCAGGAAAAAGTTCATTAGGCTGTGGCTCGAGTTCTCATGACTTGAGTGTGGTAGGACGCATGATGCCACTAGTCTATGCTTATCATAACGACATGGACAAGATGATGGAGTATGTCAAACTTCATACGGTCTTTACTCATATGACCAAAGAGCTGGTCGAGAGTGCTGCCTACTTTAATGAGCTTATCTTGGCTGTGAGTATGGGTGCTGAGGTGAAACGCTCCATCGAAGAGATCGCATTGGCCTACTCTGATAGCATACAGTCTTGGATCGAAAAGGGTGTTTCCAAGGCAGAGACAGAGAGTGTTGCGGCTATTAAAGATCTGGGACAGTCTTGTAGTGTGGAGGGTGGTTTTGCTGCGGTGATCTATCTGCTTGTACGTTTCAGTGACTTTCAAGAGGCGATGGAAGCCAATGTCCTGGCGGGTGGTGATTCAGCAGCACGGGGTATGCTGGTGGGTGCTGTCTTAGGTGCTGCAGGGGGTATGGAAGCAGTGCCATTTAACTATAATGCTATGAATGATGCAGATCTTATAAAAACATATATAGAGAAGATCGATGCCAAAAACGCTTGAGAAGATCGCGCTCTTTCTAGCCAAACATCACCTCCTTTCACTGGCTACCTGCGCTGAGAACAGGCCTCACTCTGCCTCTCTTTTTTATGCTTATGATGAAAAAAATATCGCTTTTGTTGTGGCTTCTGACTTTAAAACGGAACATATAAAAAATGTTATTTTAAACACCAATGTATCAGGAACCGTAGCATTGGAGACTGATGAGGTTGGAAAGATACAGGGTTTGCAGTTCAGAGCAAAGATGTCTGAAGCGGGTGAAGATGCAGAAAAAATCTATTATAAAGCGTTTCCTTATGCTAAAGTGATGCAACCCAAACTCTGGTCAATCCGCTTAGAACAACTCAAGTTTACGGATAACCGTTTGGGCTTTGGTAAAAAGCTCTATTGGAATAGGGCAGATTTTAAAGAATTTGAGTAAAATACAGAGCTATTTTTACAGAGGTGAGTCTCTCTCTTGTCTAAAAGTAGTGCTACCTAAAGGAGTGTAAGATGGAAAAAGTTTTAGAGATGTTGCTGTTGCAACAAGAGTTAAATGATGCGACGAATGGTGAAGGATGGGAAGCGGGTAAAACTAAAAATGGTAAAACCATCAACTGGAAACGCTGTATCTATATGGAGTGTGCTGAGATGATCGACTCTTTTGCCTGGAAGCACTGGAAAGCGATCGATGCAGACCCGGATTGGGCTAACCTTCAGATCGAAGTGATTGATGTCTGGCATTTTATTATGAGTCTTGGATTAGAGGACTTTTCTAAAAACTTCCGTGGAACTTTAGAGGATTTGGCTATGCAGATCTCAGAAGAGGCAGGCTATCTGAAACTACAGACAACAGAGCATTTAGAGTATGCAACACCTGACGAGATCATGTCCAAGGTAGAAGACCTTATCGCCAATGCGGTTAATCGTGATGCATTAGACAGTCCAAAACTTTTTGAAGACTTTTTTGCGTTAGCCTATATGAGCGGATTGAACTTGGGTGATCTTTACCGACTGTATGTGGGAAAAAACATCTTAAACCAGTTTCGTCAGGACCATGGCTATAAAGAGGGAACGTACATTAAAGTGTGGAATGGTGATGAAGACAATGTCGTCATGCAAAGACTCTGGGAAGAAGATGCTGCACTGACACCTAAAACACTTTATGGTGGCCTGCAAAAAGCTTACGCTTCACTCTCTTAAGTAGAGAAGGGTGAGTCACTTAGTTTACGAAACTCTTTGATGGCTTCGAGAATGTGTTTGTCTGAATTAGTGCTGTTTTCTTTTTTTTAACAGCTATGAAAAGGTGATATCTTATCGATATGGTTGAAAACAGAGTTAATTAGATAATTATTTCAGTACAAAATGAAGCAAGATAGTATTTTTTGAGTAGTCAATGTAAAAAGAGCGGGGTAGAAGTATCAGAGAGGGAGACCTCTCTGTAAAAGAGGGGAGAGGTTTAGTCTCTGTTACGATCGCGGTTGCCACGGTATCCACCGCCGCCTCCGCCACCAGAACGGTTACGATCGCGGTTACCACGGTAACCACCACCGCCACCATTACGGCTACGGTTACCACGGTAACCACCACGGCCACGGTTTCCACCACCGCCTCCACCACGTTCAAGGTTTTCTAAGATCTTCTCAAGACGCTCAGGGTTAATACCGATCTCGTTTGGTCCCTTTACTTCTTGACGGTCAATGACCATAGAGACAAGTTTGTACATGATCTTCTCATCATCAATGTCTTGACGTAGAAGGTCAAGTAACTCATGTGCTTCGTCGAAGATACGCTGCTTTTCAACAGAGTCTACCATCTTGGAGATGTTAGCACTTTTGATCGATGACTTACTTGGAACATAAGCATGTTCCATAGTTGTACCAACCTTAGACTTAATACGCTGAAGTTCTTTGAACTCACGTGGTGTAAGAAGCGTGATCGCCATACCTTTTTGACCCGCGCGACCAGTACGACCAATACGGTGTACATAAGACTCAGAGTCAAAAGGGATGTGGTAGTTAAATACGTGACTTACATCATCAATATGAATACCACGTGCAGCAACGTCAGTTGCTACAAGGATGTCGTACTGACCTGTTTTAAGCCCTTTAATAACTGCTTCACGCTGACGCTGCTCCATGTCACCATGAAGACCTTTAGCGTTGTAACCAATACCCGCAAGTACTTCAGCAACACGATCTACCTCTTTTTTTGTACGACAGAAGACAACACACTTGGTTGTATCTTCAGAGTCCAAAAGACGGATAATAGCATCGTCACGCTCGTTTTCATCAATAACATAGTACTTCTGCTCGATATCAACGTTAGTTGTCTCAGAACGTGTGATCGTAATAAATGCAGGATTATCTAAAATACGTTCTGCAAGTTTTTTGATCGGTGCTGGCATCGTTGCTGAGAAGAGTAGTGTTTGACGGTCAGATGGAAGGTAAGCGAAGATCTCATTAATATCATCCAAGAAACCCATGTCAAGCATCTCATCTGCTTCATCCAAGATAACAGTTGATGGTGAGAAGTCTTTTAGCATGTCACGTGCAAGGATGTCTTTAAGACGACCTGGTGTTGCGATAACAATCTGTGCTCCACGCTCGATAAGACCGATCTGACGACCGTAAGAGCTACCACCATAAACAGTAACAGTACGAAGACCGGCTTGTTTACCATACTTGTAAAGTTCATCACTTACCTGGTTTGCAAGTTCACGTGTTGGTGTAATGATAAGGGCTTGAACACCACCATTAGGATCGATCTTGTTTAGTGTTGGAAGACCAAATGCTGCTGTCTTGCCTGTACCAGTCTGTGCCTGTGCAACGATGTCACGTCCGTCCATAACCAATGGAATGGCTTGGAGTTGGATCGGGCTTGGTACTTTGAAACCGGCATAACCGATAGCGCGCATAATGTCTTTTTTAAGACCAAATTGCTCAAATGTCTCTTCTACTGGCAGTGCTTCTGCGATAGTCTGTTCTGGGTTTTCAGTAATTTCATTACTCATATATATCTCTTTTTATATAGAACACCGTTTAGACCGAAGCGACCACTGCATTGTGCGTAGGTATCTGCTTGTGTCTGTGCCAAACTATCGGTAGGTAACAAATATCTTAGAAAAGTCTATAGGTTGTAAAATAGTTTAAAATGGTGTTCAGGTAAATTTTAAACTTTTAGGAGTTGGCCCACCCGGGCTCTCTAGAGGGACTCTTGTGCGAGTATGCCTCATACTTTCAATGGCTCAAAAGTTTAAGTGGCGAAATTATAGCGAAATATTAATAATAATGCGAGAGCATGCCATATTTATTAAGTTTAATTTAATTGACTGCTATAATATAGACCAATTAAAGGATTATTATGCCTCTGGATTATCTCTACATACTTTTAGCGACGGTAAGCTTTTCTACCCTTTTACTGTTTTCGCTCTATCTCAAAAATCGCTTTAGAGTAGATGGTCTTGAAGATCAGGTGATGGAACGTGATAAAAAGATCACTATTTTGGAAGAGAGTCTTAACGAAAACTTGCAAGAGTATAAAGAGTTTGAAAAAGATTATCGTCTTTTGGATGAGGAGAAGAATGGGCTTGAACGTGACTATGCTGTTTTACAGACCCGTTATGAGGATGCCCGTTCAGCACATGACGAAAAGATCAAGTTGCTGGATGAAGCTAGAGAGACCTTGAAGCAGCAGTTCAACCAACTGGCCAATGAGATCTTTGAGTCCAAGTCTAAAAACTTTACCGAGAACTCTGAAGCACGACTGCAGATCCTTTTGAAACCTTTTCGTGAGCAGATCACAAGCTTTGCCAAGCAGACGGAGGAGCGTTTTGTCAAAGAGAACTCAGAGCGTGCTGTCTTGCATCAAGAACTTTCGCGTCTGCGTGAACTCAATGAACAGATCACTCAAGATGCCAAAAACCTTACCAATGCGCTTAAAGGTGAAAATAAAACACAGGGCAACTGGGGCGAGATTGTTTTAGAACGTATTTTAGAGGAGTCTGGACTGCGCGAAGGGATGGAGTATGAGACTCAGGGAAGTTTTAAAAACGAAGAGGGTAGCACACTGCGTCCTGACGTTATCATTCATCTGCCACAGCACAAAGATATTGTCATAGACTCCAAGGTCTCCTTAGTTGCTTATGAACGATTTATGAGTGCGGAAGAGCCTGCTGAAAAAGAGTTGGCGTTAAAGCAGCATCTCTCTTCTATCAATGCCCATATTAAAGGCTTAAGTGAAAAGAAATATGAAGACCTTGAGGGCATTCAGACCTTAGATTTTATTTTGCTTTTTATGCCTATTGAGGGTGCTTTTTTACTGGCGCTTGAACAAGACAGTAGCTTTTTTAGTCGTGCTTATGAACAGAACATCATGATTGTCAGTCCTTCGACCCTATTGGTGACATTACGTACTATAGAGCATATCTGGCGCACCGAGCGACAAGAGCAAAATGCCCAGGAGATCGC
>JALWKG010000331.1 GCA_027081565.1 Helicobacteraceae bacterium | reverse complement strand
ATGGGTGGCTGTTTCAGACTGGCGTAGAGGGTGCTGTGCACTCTTGGCCAAAGGTAAAAAAGCAGTGTCTTTGTCTTGATAAAGAACCGTACCACGAAAGTAAAGATCCCGCCCCTTGGTCAAGGGCTTTTTAAAATAGACTTCCATGATGACTTGAGAGGATGGTACCAACAGAGCATCACTGCCTAGGGACATCCGTCCATTGTGACCACTGCGTTTGGTTAAGATATCACTAAAACCATATTCTGCTTTTTCAAAGTTGATCCTAGGAAAGACCAAAAACAAGATGGCCACAATAGGCAGAGCATAGGCAAAAACGGAGAGCGCCATCTTAAAGGCTGTGGCAAGTTCTCCCTGCATCTTTTGCCATAAAAAGAGCAGTAAAAAGACAAAAAGTGTAAAGACCATATAAAAGAGCATCAGTACCGAGTTGTGCAGAAAGAAGGAGAGTGTCAAAAGCAGTGCCGGTGAAAAGGCCAGATAAAAGTTCACCTTGTTTTCAAGTCGCTGCAGTGTCACCGCAAAGATCAATAAAACGTTGAGAAACGAGAGGTAGAGGGCGAACTTGTTAAATGAGGCAAAATTAAAGTCGCTGTAAAATGAGCTGATCACAGAGAGCAGTCCAAAAAGAACCAGCAGGTACTTTAACCATTTGGGGCGTTCTCTGAAAAAGAGTAACACCAAAAAAACAGTTAAGAGGTAGACCAGCATAGGAAACTTGAGACGGTCCAAGTGAGGGATGATGGCCAAGATGAGTGCCACATCCACAAGGTGCAGTGGTGAAAAAGGTTTTTTAAAATCGACCAAGGAAGCTAAGGATCTCATCTGTCTCCATCTTTTCACGTTCTAGACGTCTGCCCGCTATGACTACGGTAAAGTTCAGGTCTCTCTTTTCACACTCTAAGACCCACAGTGTCAGTTGTGAAAGTCGTGTTTCATCATCGCTGCCACACTGCTCAAACTCAAAGACCAACTCCCTACTCTCATCACTGTACAAAAACTGTTTGCTCATCAATGTATCACCCTTAGCCAAGGAAGGCCAGTAGATCTCAGAGAGACGGTCTCCACTTTCAAAGTTTCTAATACCATCAAAATCCTCGCGCTCTCCATAAAGCATACGGTTGTGCGCCATAAAAGCATCCAGACTTTTTCCCTTAGGCTCAGGATAGACCACAAAGGGTCTGTTAATATCAAAGACCTTGTAAAAAGTCTGATGTGGCAGCGGAAACCCACTGACACACTCAACACTCTCTAACATCTGCTCTCCCCGTTTGTCATAAGTGTGTGAGAGGGTGATCAACCTCGCCTCCCCCTCTTTAATGTTATCAACATGCACACGATCTTGAGCACCTATACAGGTAATGTCATAAAGTTCCTGTTTTGAGGAGTGCAACCGCAGCGCATAGAGACTCTTTTCATGAGCGAAAACCCTATCAAAAGAGAAAAGCTCAAGTTCCAGAGCACGAATATTATTACGCCCAAAAGGGTAACTGCTCATAGCAAAACCAAAAGTGAAAAAGAGGGTCATGTAGACGATGTTATAGTTATGGATGTACGCCTGCATAAAGAGCGCGACAAAGATAAAGATCAGAAGATAGATATACTTGGTCGGTCTCTCACTTCCCTTTCTAGCAATCTTGGCAAATGAGGGCGAGAATCTTTTCTGTAGCTGATTGAGTATGATCACGTTCTTGTAACTCCAGTCTGTGGACAAGTACCGGCTCTAGTACTGCGGTAACATCATCAGGGATAACAAAGTCTCTGCCTTCTATAAGGGCATAAGCTTTCGACAGTTGCAGCAGTGCCAAGGCACCACGGGTAGAGAGACCATAGACAAAGAGACTCCTGTTTCTGCTCACCTCCACGATATTTTGGATCAGGTCCAGGATCTCTTCACTGACATGGACTTCCTGAGCCAAGCGTATCAGTCGCTCGATCTCTTCTCGTGTCAGTTGTTTGAGTTTTAGCGAAGGTTCTGCACCACCGCGACGCAGGATCTCACGTTCAGAGTCTCTGTTGGCATAACCCAGTGAGATCGTACAGACAAAGCGGTCCAGCTGAGAGCTTGGCATCGCAAAAACACCGTTCTCTTCATAAGGGTTTTTGGTCGCGATCACAAAAAAGGGACGTTCAAGCTTGTAGGTCTCGTTGTCTACACTCACCTGCTGTTCTGCCATGGCCTCCAAAAGGGCACTCTGTGTCTTTGGAGTCGCACGGTTGATCTCATCAGCCAAAAGCAGAGAACTAAAGATAGGCCCTTTTTTAAAACGAAAAGCACCGCTCTTGACATCAAAATAGTTCACCCCGATGATGTCTGCCGGAAGCAGGTCTGAAGTAAACTGTATACGCCCAAAGTCCAGTCCCAGAACCTCTGCAAGTGTCTTGGCCAAAGTGGTCTTCCCCACACCCGGCATATCTTCGATCAGCAGATGTCCACCCGAAAGAAAGGCCGCCATCGCCAGAGCGATCTTGTCACGTTTACCAATAAGAACGGTCTCTACCTCATCAATAATGCT
>JALWKG010000330.1 GCA_027081565.1 Helicobacteraceae bacterium | reverse complement strand
TTAGAATGTTGGTGAGTCGTGATGAGCCTATTGATGAAGAGTTTATTAAAAAAGAGTTGATGCAGAAGAAGAAGTTTGATGAAGTGGTGATGTTGGACATCCTCTCTGCCAATCCTATTTCAAACACAACTGCTTATGTCAAAGAGGTCAAAGACAAGGCGCTTAAACGTCACCTCTTGACCTTGACTACTGAGATCAAGCGGGTGACGCTTGAAGAGGAACTTCCAAGCAGTGATGTCATCGACATGGTAGAGAAAAAGCTTTACGAGATCACACAAGACTCTCAGACCAGCGACTTTAGAGATGCTGATGAGATGACACTTAAAACCATGGAGTACATTGCTGAGATGAAGGCCCGTGGTAATACTGTACTTGTAGGTGTTGACACAGGTTTTGAAGAACTTAACAAAATGACTACAGGTTTTGGTAAGGGAGATCTGGTCATCTTAGCGGCGAGACCTGCGATGGGAAAAACTTCTTTTGCCTTGAATATTGTACAGAACCTACTAGATAAAGATAAAGGGGTTGCCTTTTTCTCTCTAGAGATGCCAGCGGAGCAGTTAATGTTGAGACTGCTTAGTATTAAGACCTCGATTGGTCTACAGAAGCTTCGTGTGGGGGATATGAACGATGATCAGTGGTCTCGTTTGAACTCAGCGGTCGAGCAGATGCAAAAAACTAAACTGTTTGTTGATGACCATGGCTCTTTGAATATTAATCAACTGCGCTCAAAACTGCGTAAACTTAAGGGAAAACACCCTGAGATCGAACTTTGTGTAGTGGATTATCTTCAGATCATGAGCGGTACAGGAAACCAAGACCGTCACCTGCAGGTTAGTGAGATGTCTCGTGGCTTGAAGATGCTCGCCCGTGAACTTGAGATGCCGATCATCGCACTCTCACAGCTTAACCGTGGTTTGGAGTCTCGTAATGACAAACGCCCGATGTTGAGTGATATTCGTGAGTCGGGTTCCATCGAGCAGGATGCCGATATCATCATGTTTGTTTATCGTGACGATGTCTACCTCTATAAAGAGGAAAAAGAACGTGAGAAGGCGGCCAAAGCGGAGGGTAAAGAGTTTACTTCGACCTATATAGAAAAAGAGGAAGAAGAGGCAGAGATCATTATTGGTAAGCAGCGTAATGGTCCTACCGGGCATGTGAAGCTTCTTTTCCAGAAAAAACTGACACGATTTGTGGACAGACCGGCTTATAACAGTGTAGAAGTGGCTTATGAAAATGTAGACACGTCGTCGGCACAAATGAACGTCTCAATGCCAACCATCTAAAAGTTACAGCTACGGCGCGATTTGCACTTCAGCTCACCACTCAACGCACATCAGTGCGCCTTCGGGGTCGCTTCAGCACAACTCACACCATATCTGTAACTTTTGAAACCTCGTGAATATATGATTCAATTAAAATTTATAGCTTTTCGAGATGCCAAAAAACCATTAAGAGTATTTTGTCACTCCTGCAGAGGCAGGAGTCCACGAGATCAAGCTTGCAAGCACTATAAATTGATGGATCACCCCAAGAGTGTACATTAAAACAACAAAATAAAATATTTTATGTTATAGTTTACTATCTATGTTGATAGGACACTTGTGATACTTGTTAAACCATCTCTTTTTGTTGGGCGTGAATACTTTTTCTTTGGCCTTACGCTACTTTTTATTATGATCATCTCGCTCTCTTTCGAATACTACCACTATAGTAAACTGACACAGTTTGATGATGCTGTGGTTGATGTCTTGGTCTTGAAGCATTACTCTAAAAGTCAAGAGGGGAAGGTCTATGATGTTTTGAAGCTTCGAAGTGTGGATGGTGCGCTCTTTTATATCACTAGTGATGCACCGTTGAAGCCTTTATCAGGATACACTGTAAAGCTTTGGATGAAAAGTAAGTATCTTGGGTTTTTGGACTATATAAAGGGTTTTGTGACTAGAGGCCGGGTGATTTCTATCAGTCGGGAGAAAGGTGAGACTTATAAATTAGGCGATGACTTGTTACATCTGCATAAAGATGTTGAGGTGGCAGAGGTGTATGGAGCACTTTTTTTTGCCTTGCCTATGAGTAGTGACTTGCAGCAGAAGTTTTCTATGCTGGGCGTCTCGCATCTTTTGGCGATCAGTGGGTTTCATTTGGGTGTTCTGAGCTTTATTGTTTTTACGCTGCTGCAATGGCCTTATCGGTATATACAGCAATATTTTTTTCCTTTTAGACATCGTAACAGAGACCTCTTTTTCACAGTGGCAATAGTTTTAGGTCTCTATCTGCTTTTTTTAGGAGAGGTCCCTTCACTGCTGCGGGCTTATGTGATGTTAATAGTAGGATTTTTTCTGTATGATAGAGGTATTAAGGTCATCTCTATGCAGACTTTGGGTGTAACTATTGTCCTGCTATTGGCTCTTTGGCCACGTCTCTTTTTTAGTATGGGGTTTTGGCTCTCTGTTTCAGGGGTCTACTATATCTTTTTATATCTCTACTATTTTGAAAAAAAGTCTAAATATCTTG
>JALWKG010000329.1 GCA_027081565.1 Helicobacteraceae bacterium | reverse complement strand
CGTCGTGAATGGTTTAAAAAATTAAGGAGTTCGAAATGAAGAGATTACTATTAAGTATGGCAATGGTTGCCAATGTGTGGGCGATCAGTAATTATGATCTGGCTAAAAAGAGTGATGCTGTCATGAGTGGTTATGGTGACGCTAAAGCAGAGATGGTGATGACACTGATCAACGCCAATGGTCAAGAGCGTCAACGTACTATGAAATCTATGGTCTTAGAGAAAAAGGGCGGAGATAAGTCCTTAATGGAATTTTTAACTCCTGCAGATGTTAAGGGAACCAAGTTCCTAAGTTATGAACATGCTGACAAAGATGATGATCAGTGGCTTTATCTTCCTGCACTTAAACGTGTTAAGCGTATTGCTTCTAAAAACAAGTCAGGCTCTTTTATGGGGAGTGAGTTCTCTTATGAAGACTTGTCTGCCTTTAACATTGAAAAGTACAACTACAGTGGTGATGCGCAAGAGGTTACGGTGAATGGTAAAAAGTACTATAAAAGTGAGCGTATTCCTAACTCTAAAAACTCAGGCTATACGAAGCAGGTCGCATGGACAACTACGGACACTTTCTTGACCATGAAAGTAGACTATTATGACCGTAAAAAAGAGCTTCTTAAGACCTCTACCCTTTCAGACTATAAAAAAATCAGTGGAGTGTGGCGTATAGGCAAGATCGAGATGCTCAACCACCAAAATGATAAAAAGACCATTCTAGTGTGGAAAAATGAGACCATCAAAAACGGTTTGAGTGACAAAGACTTTAACAAAAGAGTCCTTAAGCGATGAGACCTCTATTAGGCCTGTTTCTATTCTCTTCACTTCTTTACGGTGAGTTTGAATACAAAGGGTACGTCGGTGTCGATACACAGGCTTATCTTACCAAACCGGCAGGCAAACATCCTGGTAACTTGACCCTGCAACAACAACTTGAACTCAAGTACATCGAGGGTGATTTTGAAGCTGCCATGAATATTTATGCTCAAGAAGACAGTTATGATCTGAGTGATGAAAAAAATGAACGTACTTTTATACGTTTAGATGAGCTGTATGGAAAGTACTATTTTGAAAATGATATGCTCTTTTGTGGTCGTAATATCCGTTTTTGGGGTGCTCTAGAGGTTAACAACATCGTAGATACCTTTAATACCAAAGACTTTAGAACAGATGGTCTGGACCCTCAAAAGCAGGGAGCATGGAACGCTTCATATACTCACTATTTCGAAAACAGTGAGCTTTCAGTAATTGCTAAGTTCTACGAAGAGAAACAGGAGATGGCAGCCTATCCTTATGTTTACTACTTCTTTCCCGAGAAATTTGGTCCTTTAGATGTCTCTTACAATCCCAATAGGAAGAGTAGTGAAAGCCTTTATCGACCAACACTGTACCTAAGTTACAGTGGCTCTACTGAGAGTGACTACCCTATAGATTATGCTGTCATTGTACAACATGGTTTTGACTCACAACGTGCCTTTGACTCCGTTGTCGATCTTGCTTCATTGTCTACCGAGTTTGTTGAAGAGGTCTACTTGGTCAACAAGCTTATGACCTATAACACTATGGTGGTGGGTTCAACCCTTTTAAAAGTAGAGGCTTTGGCTACTGATGTTATTGATGACAATGTGAGCAGTTCGGGTAAGACTGTTGCAGACTACTATCAGTTTGGACTTGGAATAGAACATACCTTGACCTCTCTTGTTGGTGATTCAGATCTCGGTCTTTTGTCGGAGTATTACTACTACAACACCTTTGATCAGAGTAATAAGATAGCTACAGACCTAAACCTCTTTCAAGTCTTTCAAAATGATCTGTTTGTGGGTTTTCGATACACCTTTAACGATGCCTCGGACTCCTCTATCATCGCTGGTGCCATTATCGACATGGATTACCAAGAGCAGAGTTACTCCATAAAGTTTGAGCGACGGATGTTTGATCTGATGAATTTGAAGGTTGATTATGCCTATATCAACCCTTCAAAAGATACGCTGACAGCCTATCACCTTATGGGGTTAAACCCTTCCGATGGGACTGTTTCTGCGCATCAGCGTGTGGGACTGAACCTGTCGTATTATTTTTAAAAAAGAGAGAAGATGAACAAATTTGTAGATTTTATTATTAGATTCCGATGGTTCTTTGCTATTACTATTCCGTTGGTCACCATCTTGATGGCTTCACAGCTTAAACATTTGGAGTTTGAAGGCTCTTATCGTATCTGGTTTGACAAAGATTCGCAGATCTTGAAAAACTATGATGACTTTCGTTCTATTTTTGGAAATGATGATGCCGTCACGATCATCTTTAGAGATGACAATGGCATTATGAACCCTAAAGCCCTTCATGTCATCGACAATATTACCCAAAAACTCTGGACGACCAAGTACATCGCCCGTGCAGACTCCCTGACCAACTATCAATATGTACATGCTGATCCTGAATATCCTGATGATGTTCTGGTGGAAGACTTCATCGATGATATTGATGCCCTCTCACCAGAGCAGTTGGCCGAGAAGGCGCGGATTATT
>JALWKG010000328.1 GCA_027081565.1 Helicobacteraceae bacterium | reverse complement strand
CTATAGTTGACGTATAGCCTACCTCACTAAATGCGATCTCCCCTTTTGAATTATAGACAAAGGTTGTAGGGAAGACACCCACGCTATACATCCTTGCCCACTTTGAGCCAACATCATTGATCACCCTATAGTCAACACCCTGCTCTTTTAAATAGCTCCTGATCTCTTCGTCACTGCCCGACTTCACCGCTATACTCAACACATTATAGTATTCAGAGACTGTCTGAATATTGCCCGCCTCTGTTTTACAAACCGGACACCACGTCGCCCAAAAGTGTATAAGCAGTGGTTTTCCTTCAAACTCTTTAGAGTCAAAAAGTTTTCCACTGACCAGTTCAGACTGTATCTTGGGCAGATGGCTGTCCTGTAAGTCAGGTTTTCTAAGGTAACTAAAAACATTGCTCGCCACAAAAACGATCAGAGCCATAATGGCCAACTCTTTTAATATTTTTTTAACACTCCAGTTTTTATAATCCAACAATTTCATTTAAATCTCTCTGTTTTTGTAGATTATAACGCAATACAGAGATGTTTGTATGTAGCAAGAGTCACAGGGGAATGGTTAATGGTTAACAGAAAAGTGATTATGAAAAGATAGCGAAAGCTCATCTAAAGAGGAACTGAACTTGTTAAAGTTTCAGATTTGCCGTAGATTGTGCGAAATGTCCAGCCGATAGCGTACATCGGTACGTGGAGTGCTGGACTTTCGTGCAAGATGCGGTGAAGCTGGAACTTTTAGACACCGTGTACTTCGTCCCAGATACGGATATGGAGGCGATCACTATAAGTGTAACCCTTCACCTTGCAATACTCTATAAGCGGTTCCGCATTTTTCTCCACCTCAGCTTTAGAACCTCCAACTGGCATACAGTAGACCTGCGTGTTGGGTGCATGTGCAATGATCTCTTCTATCTGCTCATCAAGACCTATATTTATAGAGTCCGCATCAATAGAAAACTTAAAAAAAGCCTCTTTAGAGTTGGTTGCTAAAGAGAAGATGGTGTTTGGCTTAATGCGTTTGTTATAAGCCTCCCCACTATTTTCCAGTTTAACAGAAAGGGCAAAGACACATTGCTTGTAAACAGGAAACTTCTCAAAGTCTACTGACATAGAACCGTTAGTCTCAAAAGTAACACGAAGTCCTTTTGCTATCATTGCCTCTAAAAAAGCAATAAAGACTGGGTCATCCGCATACATTAGAGGCTCACCACCCGTCAAAACGATATCAACATTGGGAGGAAGGTCATAGAGCTCTAAAACAGCCGTCAGTTGTGAGGCATCGGCTATCTCTATCCAGTTTTGTGAAAAGTGTTCTCTGTTAACAGCATAGACCGTGTCACAGCCTATAACTTGTGAACCTGATGGTGTCTCTTGTGAACAGCCAAAACCTTCACAACGCATGTTGCATCCACCAAAACGTAGAAAAAGAGACGGCACGCCAACATAGCGTCCTTCACCCTGTATGGAAAAGAAATGTTCCACCAGGTATATCAAAAAGAGGCCTTTTGATCTAGGTAAATGAAAACAAGCTGTTTATGTATTTCAGAGACCTTCCATTTACTATTACCATTCACTCGTTCCCTAATACTGTGCATCATCCACCTGTTTCATAAAAAGCACGAGTTGATGACTCCCCATCATCTTCAGACCAGCGGTTCTTCTCTGGTTTTGTACGAACCACTTCTTTTAAAACAGCTGCAGCCGTCTTGATGTCACCTTTACGGATCGCCTCACGAATACTCATCGCTTCATCAAAATACAAACATGGGATAAGGTCACCCTCTGCTGTAATACGGATGCGGTTACATGTCGAACAGAAATCATCTTTATAAGGTTCTATGATCCCGAAGCGGTAACCTTCTTCTGTCTCATAATAATGCGATGGTGATTGTGCTTCTAAACCTTCGTCTGTGTAGCTGTAACGCTCACCTATAAGTGCTAAAAGTTCATCACTCTTCATCCCCTTAATGTCCACAGCAGCGTGAACATTTTCCATGTACTCTATAAAGCGTACGGCCATGTTTCGCTCTTTACAGTACTCTAACACATCAAGAATCTCGTTTTCGTTCATCCCCTTCATCGGTACCATGTTGACTTTAACTTTCAGTCCTACTTTAAGTGCTTCATCTACCCCGTCCAAGACATTTTTCAACACATCTTTTTGAGCGATCTTCTCTGCTACTTCCGGGATAAGTGAGTCAATAGAGACATTAATACGCTTGAGACCTGCATCTTTTAACTTCTTCGCTGCACCTTTAAGTAAAAAGGCGTTCGTTGTCATGGCAAGATCAATATCTGGTTTATAGTTATAGATCATCGAAATAAACTTGTCTAAATCCTCACGAAGAAGTGGTTCACCACCCGTAATGCGGATTTTGTTGATCCCCTCGTCTATACAGACTTTCATAAACTCAAACATATCTTCAAAGCTTAAAAGGTTCTCTTTAGGCACCCAAGAGAAAGGCTTTTCAGGCATGCAGTACTGGCATCTAAAATTACAACGCTCAGTTACTGAGACACGGATGT